>JAWOGG010000113.1:0-8042 GCA_046497085.1 Orrella sp. | reverse complement strand
CCGAGAACGGTACGGCGGCGGCTTGACTTCGTCTTCCACCTTCTGTGCCAGCAACCATTCGGCTGGGTCCTCGGTCAGATCGTCAAACAAATCCTGCGACTGACGTAGGGAAACGATGTTCTGCGCAACATCCTGATGGACGTCGGCGAGTGTAAGTTGGGTGAAAAGGGAATTCACGGCGCGCTCAGCTCAAACGCCCCGTGCGCGATCGAGGTAGCCACGCACCATCAGCAGGCCAGCAAAGCCCCACTCCTTGACCACTTCGACGGGCGTCAAGTTGTCGAACGCCTTGTTGCGGGTGCTCATCCAGCGATAAGCCAAGTCCCGGTTCTGAGGGAACAGCAAGCGCAGGTTTTTGTGGATGCCCAGCAAGTGCCCCACTCTTTCGTACTGATCACGGCTGGTACCGATGGGCTTGCCGCTGCGGTAGTTCGATAAAGCAGCGCGGTTGGTGCTGGCAATGCCTAGCAATGCCGCTTGATCCTCGGTGCCCAACTTCCAGTGGTCGAGCAAAGTCATGACCATCTTTGCAAGCACGCCACGGTCTTGTGACGTCGTCACTTCTCGTTCAGCTACAGCTTCCATGGTCAACTCCTATTTCGGTACAGGTAAGAAATCCAGTATAGTCGTTTGTTTTGAAAGAAACAATAAATGTTTCAAGTAAAACTTTTTGGCTGTCTCGCAAATTGAGCTCGGCTTGCATGGCGAACAGCTTTTTCATATAGGCCTGACAACACCTCTCCTTAACCGAACGGGCAAGCCGTGATCGAATTTGCAGAACAGTCTTTAAGGCTGGCCAACTGACACTTATTAGCTTGGATTCACCAAAATTCTTAAGAAGTTTCAGTAGCTGACCGATCAAGATCTGAGCAATGTCGGAAAGAGCCGGGAAGCGCATATCCCACCGTGAAGGCCCCCATTTTCGAGCAGTTGGTGTTTCACGCGCTAGCCGAGGATTACATCAGCGAGTCGAAGGCTGCCGAGCTCATGAATATGCCACTGCAACAGTTTCGGCGCGTCCGCTCGATGGAGGGCGGTGATGCTGCTATTAATTAGTGATGCAAACATCTTGATGGATGTCGAAGTGGGCGATCTCGTAGCGCCCATGTTCAGTCTTGGGTACCAGTTTGCGGTTCCCGATGTTCTTTATTACGAAGAACTGGAAGAGCAGCACGCCCATCTGCTGGATATGGGCTTACAGATGCGCAGCTTGTCGGCGAAAAGTGTCGAGCGCGTCCAGGAACTCAGTCAAACCTACGTGAGGCCGGGGCGGATCGACTTATTTGCACTGGCGCTGGCTGAGCTGGAAAAGTGTCCATTGCTGACCGGCGATGCCGCACTCAGGCTGGCGGCAGAAACAGAGCAGATCGAAGTCAAAGGCACGATCTGGCTGGTTGGCCAGATGATGCGCGAGCAGCGCATCACCGTCGCGGTGGCAAGAGCAGCACTCCACAAAATGCGCGTAAACGGGCGAAGGCTACCGTGGGAAGCTGCGGAACAAATGGTGGCAACTTTTGAGTGAGGTGGCCTGTGAGTGTTACTGCCCCGACATTGCGAGGGCTCATGTGCGCTTAGCTAGCCTATATTGCGCATGCTGGCTTTGGTCTTCTTTCTGTCGCGCAGGCAGTCCGCACTACTGTAAGAGGTGAAAGCTGCTCTTGCTGCGACATATCCCGATACGGATATGAGTAGCGATGTGGGTATTGACCAAAAAAAGGACCCGGAGATCATCCGAGGCCTTTGCCGTATTTGGTGGCGGTTGGTTGACCAGATCAGAACAGGCTCACTTCTCATTTCGCACGTGTGCGGATTAGCGCAGAGCTGCGGGTAAACGCATTACGTACTCGTTTCAGACAAGTGCTCGGATTGCACAACGGCGACGAACTCGGTATCGTTGCGACAAATGGGTTGCGACTACGCGGCCGGCGCTGGGCTTCCGGAACTACGGGAGCCCTTTTGCTTTTTGGTGCCGAAAGTTTGAGCGCACTTGGCATCACGGTTGTTACAAATTCAACGCTTCAGACCAGCCATACTTGCCCGCTATTAGGTTGTCATTGCTAGGCCTTCGCTAGTTCTTTGCTAAATAAGTGAAAAATTATTGAATTGATTCAATATGTTAGAAAAATTGGGGCATGCTTGTTTGCTAAAAAATCATCGCTAGCAAAGAAACAGTCGCTACGCCTGCGTCGATTATCAACCGCTATTTAACAGCTCTAGCGGCTCAGCGGTGGGCGGATTAATGCCGGGAACATGCTTATCCACCTTCGATCACCCGTGCCACATCGCCTTGGCATTTGCCACATTTGCCCACCAGCAGCAGGTCGCCGCCAACAATGCTTCCATTGAAATTGGTGATTGTCACTGCGTGACAGCATTGCCCACACCAGGCGTTGGTTAACAGCCGTTGGCGGATATCGGCGGGAATGGCCGCCCAACGTAGACGGGCGGGGTCGCTGAAGTTGGGGAGCGATTCAATAGTCATTGGGTATTGTTCCGCGTTCTCAACGTGCACTATCGGGATGCGTGTCCAGCCAGCGTTGCCCCTGTGGCGTCAGGCGGTAACGCTGCTTACTACTACGAGGTTTGTCTGGCAGGGTCATTTCGATGACGTTCGCGATCAATGCCGGTTTCAGGTAGGCAGTCCGGAAGTGATCTTCGCCTTTCAGCCCTAGCGCAGACTGGATTTGCTGCCGTGACATCTCACCGACAACGGCGCGCAACAGGCGTTCGACTTCCCCTGTGACTTCCCCTGTGACTTCCCCTGCTACGTCTTCCCCGCCAACTGCTGGGGCAAGAGACAAAGGATTGCGCGCAAGCCTGATCACGAACGAGAGACGGTCGTCATCGGTCTCAAATAGTGGCGCTGGCGAGCCGTTTGCGGCCATAGCTTTGAGTATTTTGGGCACGCCTGTCGAGCGGCCTTCGGTGAGGTCTAACTCCTTCAAAAACTCGCCAATACGTCTGTTGCGATAGCGGCGGCTGACTGAGCGGCCTGCTTCGAAATCTTCGGTTTTGATCGAGCGATCCGGTCCCGGAAAGCTGAGAATCACCAACTCGTCATAGCTGATACGCACTTCAATTGGCTCGCGCTCCTCATAAGACCGGTGATAAACCGCGTTGACCAGGGCCTCCTCGATGGCAACGTAGGGGAAATTCCAAACCCGCGTAGCTTCTGCACGGTCCGGATGCTTGATTACGGTTTCAATCAAGTAATTGCGCTGGATGAAACTCAGCGCGTCACGGGTCATACGTGCGAGCGGCCCTTTGAAAATCTTTTCATCAAAACGGTCGCCACCAGCACCTTCGGGGAACCACACCACATCAATCTGTGTGTAGGGGAAAAAGCGATCCGGCGTTTCATTGAAAAACAGCAGACCGACATTTTTTGGCCATGGCGACTCACTTGGGCCGCCCACCAGGTTCATCTGGCGCGCCAGCGCTTCCACAGATAGCTCATCGGCATCATCGGCCAAAGCGCTGCCCACCTCGCGCAAATACTCGAGCATCAGCGGTTTGGATAAATCGTTCACCTTTGCCTGCTGGTTAAAGCGATCATCCCACGGCACCTGTGCGGCCAGGCTGACTAGTTCCTGTTCGGTTGCGCCTTTCGCCTCGACCGTGCTGCTGTAGCGGCGGATGTAGTAATGCCAAGTTTTGTGCTTTGCGCTGACCGAGGCCGGGGCCTTGTAAGGGCGATGCATCCCACCCGGTGCCTGCAGCACGACGAGTTTGCGACCCTCGATTTCATGGACACTCAAGACCGGGAAATACGGTGGCTGAATCAGTTGGCAAGCGGCCAGCAATTCTTGCTGAATCTTGTCGAGCTGGTTGTCAGCCAGCCCCACGGGTGGAAACACCGGTTGGCCGTTGGCATCACAGTCCTGGCCGATCACCACATAACCGCCGCCGAGGTTTTCGAAGTCATTCGCAAAGGCACACACGGTGCGGATGATCGGGTCCGGATTCCATCCAGCCTTGTACTCGATGCGCTCACCCTCGACGGTGCGTTGGCGCAGCAGGTCGTTGAGGTTGATGGGAAGTTTGGTGCTCATGCGGGCGCATCTCCGGAACACTTGGATTTGATGAAATTAAAAATCGGTTTAAAAGGTTCGATACAGGCAAAGGCAGAGATTATGCTAGCAACGTAAGGCAACGTCAGCATCCAGAACGTTACCTGAGTTGGCTTCTGAGCTGCACTTATGCGCACCCAAGCGCCGACCCCGGATAACTGTACATTTCATAGACGCCCAATCTTGTGCGCAGACAACTTGTGATCACGTCCATCAGAGCAGTTTTTTAAAATCGTTCTTAGTCTAAACGATTTGTTTTTAGAAACAGGTAGGGGGTAGGGGCCCCTTATCTGATTTTGCATCCACAAAAATCTACGCTAGCCTACGCACCCGACATCAAGCGACCTAGAGATTGAACACCCCTATCCCCCTGTGGGATTGATTTAGATTTTGCACAAGCGCTTTAGCAAGCCGGGGGGCAAGAACACCAATATACGCGGGTCTAAGACAAAAAAAGGGCCCGGAGATCATCCGAGCCCTTTGCGGTATTTGGTGGAGCCGGGGGGAATTGAACCCCCGTCCGCAAGTCCTCCGCAGGCAGTTCTACATGCTTATTCGGTTAATTTGGATTTAACCTCCGGGGTGGTTTACCGACAAACCGTCCTTCGGCGATTCACGTAGATTTAAGACCTTACCGTGTGACCCGGCAGTGTCCGATTCTTCGTTAATGACGCTGCTGTGGTTTTACCCACCTGACCCAAAGACAAATCAGTGCAGCGGCTCACCGCTTAAGCGGCCAGAGCGAAACGCTCGTCGTTGGCGTTTATTGGTTTTCCAGTGGATTTACGAGCGAACTGGTGCTCGACATGCCCTGCTCTGTTTCGCGACCCACGTCGAATCCGGATCGGCCCCAGTAACTTCATTGTAACGGTCTTTAAGACCACACGAAACACAAATGGTTCAACGCCAACGAAGTCGGCCTTTTGGGTAAGCTGATGTCAACAGACCAATCCTATATCTCAATTCTGGAAGCAAAAAGTGAAACTACACGCCAGCGAACTCGACGCCAAGCAAGCCTACAAACTCATGACCGCAGTGGTCGTGCCAAGACCGATTGCATGGGTCAGCACCTTGTCGACAGCCGGAGTAGCCAACCTGGCGCCCTTTAGCTATTTCACCAGTGTGTCTAACAAACCCCCTATGGTTGGCATCAACATTGGTCAAGAGTACGAGGGACGTAAAGACACTGCGCGCAACATCTTGGACACCAAAGAGTTTGTGGTCAATATTGGTACTTCTTCGCAAGTAGAAGACTTGCATGCCAGTGCCGAGCACCACCCACCCGAAGTCAGTGAAATCGAATTACTGGGACTCAAAACCGTGCCTTCGGAACACATCGCAGTGCCGCGATTGGCCGACGCACCGGTACAAATGGAATGCCGCTTTGAACGCATGATTCCTTTTGGTACCGCAGGCTCAGAGTTCTTCGTTGGCGAAGTCATCGCCTTTCACGTGCGTGACGACTTGATCAACGACAACAAGATTGACTCTGTGGCGCTTGACCCTATCTGCCGCTTAGCCGGACCTTTCTACGCCAAGCTCGGCGAAATCGTCAGAATGAAGTCTAGAACAAAGTAGGCATCGACAGAACTTGTCGCTGGCAACTGCAATACCGTCTCAGACCCCTTGAGCCTTAGACCCGCCCCGACAGCACTGGCATGCCCGCATGGGGAAAGTCGGCGATCAAAATCGAACCACTTTCGGATTCCGTACAAAACAGGGTTTTGTTGTCAGGGCCGCCGAAAGCGATATTGGTCAGGGCATTGCCAGCGCCGCTTTCTCTAGAGTCACTTGCAACAGGACTCTCCCAGACGCCAATCGGTTCACCACGCGGGTTAATCAACCAAACGCAGCCAAGCCCTGGATTAGCGATGATTAAATTGCCTTCAACATCCATGGCTAAACCATCGGGTCCGCTGGGGCCATGAGAGCTAAAAAATCGGTTCACTTTGGCCACTAAGCCATTGCTCATGAGTGGGGCTCGCCATATTTCGTTACCGCGAGTGACACCGACAAACAATACTTTTTCGTTGGGCGATAGCACAATCCCATTGGGACTTGGGATGTTGTCCATCAGTATCGTTAACCGACCGTCAACGTCCAAACAAAACACCCGGCCAGTCGGGTCATGCAGACCCGTCTGGCCCTGATCGGTAAAGTAGAGATTGCCTTTTGAGTCGAAGGTCAGGTCGTTGACCCCTTTGAAGCTTTCCGAGTGGCATCGGTCTAAAAACCGATCCACTTTTGCGGTGGCCACATCCAAAGTCATCAAGCCATTGCGATAGTCGGTGATTAACAGTACGCCGGCACTGCCACCTTTTTCACCACCTTCTTCACCATTACCTACACCACTACCAGACGGTGGCTGTAACCACTTCATGCCATTCGGTTCGCCGTCGTACTGAACCAACAAGGTCCAGTTGCCTTGGGGGTCAATGCGAAACACACGCCCAAATGGGATGTCTGAGACATAGAGATTGCCCGCATCATCAAACACTGGCCCCTCTAAAAACGAGTCGATGGCTTGCCCTTGCTTGTTGGCGTTTGCCCAAGGCGAGGACACGCCCGTGGCACGAAACTCAGCGGGTAAACGAGTCCAGACTTTTGCCGTTTGTTTGATCGGCGAATTCCCCAAAAAATACATGCCACCCCCTAAAACTTGTCTTAGATCTCAAGGCCCCACCCGTCATTCAAATGAGACATTCGTTCATTCATGCGCGGCTCTTGTAAGAATCACGTGGTTTACCGGCGCATAATGGTTTACGATAAACGAACAAAGTATATAGACACGGCGTCTAAGCGATTGCTTTCAAACAACTTCGTTTAAATATCCTCGCGTACACGCCTTAGCCAGTTACTGAGCGTCTTCAGTTTTTGAAACGTTCATTTGCCGTGACTCAACACACCGCCGCACCGCTCGAACACTTGGGGGCCCTAGAAAAATGAACACCATTACCGATGCCAAGCACTTAGAACAGCACACGTCGTTAGACATGTCGAACTTTTGGATGCCGTTTACGGCCAATAAGCAATTCAAGGCGGCGCCGCGAATGTTTAAGAAAGCCAAGGGCATGTACTACACCACTGTGGATGATCGCCAAGTGATTGACGCGGTGGCAGGTCTTTGGTGCGTTAATGCGGGTCATGGTCGTCAAGAGATCATTGATGCCGTGACGCAGCAAATGTCAGAGATGGATTACGCGCCGACCTTCCAGATGGGCCACCCACTGGCGTTTGAAGCCGCGACCCGTTTGGCACAGATCATGCCTGAGTCGATGGATCGGATTTTCTTTACCAACTCAGGTTCTGAGTCGGTCGACACCGCATTAAAGATTGCACTGGCTTATCACCGCGCACGCGGTGAGGGTCAACGCACGCGTTTGATCGGTCGCGAGCGTGGTTACCACGGCGTGGGTTTTGGGGGGATATCTGTTGGCGGCATTGTCCCCAACCGAAAGGCGTTCTCAGCCAACATGATTCCCGGTGTGGATCACATGCCCGCCACCCTCAACATAGAAAAAGCCGCTTACAGCCGTGGTCAACCCTCATGGGGTGGCCACTTGGCCGATGAGTTAGAAAAGATTGTTGCTTTGCACGACGCGTCAACCATTGCGGCGGTGATTGTCGAACCGGTGTCTGGTTCGGCGGGTGTGTTGTTGCCACCTCAAGGTTATCTAAAGCGTTTGCGCGAGATCTGCACCAAACACGGCATCTTGTTGATTTTTGATGAAGTGATCACAGGCTTTGGTCGTTTGGGCAAGCCCACCGCCAGCGAATTCTTTGGTGTGAAGCCTGACCTGATCGCGATGGCCAAGGCGATCAACAACGCCGCGATCCCCATGGGGGCGGTGGCGGCTCACCGTGACATCCACGATGCGATTGTGCACGGTGGACCGGCCAACGCCATTGAACTTTTCCATGGCTATACCTACTCGGCTCACCCTGCTGCCGCGGCAGCGTGTATCGCCACCC
>JAWOGG010000109.1:0-3252 GCA_046497085.1 Orrella sp. | reverse complement strand
AGAAAAACCCGGTGGCTTTTGGTTGGTGGATACCCACGCAGGCGCTGGACTCTACGACCTAACCGGCACTTGGGCCAACAAACGCGCTGAATATCGAGATGGCATCGCAAGGCTTTGGGATGCGGCTAAAACGCCCCCCATGATCGAGCGTTACGTGCGCGCCATTCGTCAAATCAATACCGATGACACACTAAAGCTCTACCCCGGCTCACCATGGCTCGCCCTCCAAGATTTAAGAGCGCAAGACAAAGTCAAACTGTTTGAATTAATGGACGCTGAATTTGACATCTTGCGCAAAAACCTTGCGCAGTACACAGGCCTGCCGCCAAGAGCGGTCACGGCTGAAGCGCGTGATGGCCTAGCTGCCTTAAAAGCCATTTTGCCGCCACCAACCAAACGTGCTGTGGTGTTGATCGATCCATCCTACGAGGACAAACGCGACTACCGGCTGGTGGCTGAAGCCCTCGAACAAGCCATTTTGCGATTCCCGACAGGCTGTTACATGGTTTGGTATCCGAGGGTCAATCGGCGCGAGGTCGAACAACTCGTGCGCCAGCTCAAACGACTGAAAACAACACCGGCTTTGACTTGGTTAGACGTCAACATGACCGTTTGTAAAGCACCCTCTGACGGACACGGACTGTTTGGATCAGGCATGTTTGTGATCAACCCACCGTTTCGGCTCGCCGAGCAGATCAAAGAAACCCTGCCTTGGCTCACCAAAACGTTGGCACAGGATTCCACCGCCCGCTGGGAACTTGACACCGGGCATAGCAAAACAGCGGCACGCTGAGATTGGTGATAAGGGTAGTGGGTGGGGTTGGATTGTGGGTGGGAAGTTGCGAATCATTTAGAAACGCTCGTTGTTGCCTAAAAAGCGCCACTGCCCGACGCCCAAGTCCGCCAAACGAACTTGACCGATGCGCACGCGCTTTAACCCCACCACATTTAAGCCGACCTGTTCACACATGCGCCGAATTTGCCGCTTTTTACCCTCGCGAAGCACAAATCGCAATTGGTCATCGTTTTGCCAATCGACTTTTGCGGGCTTGAGCGGCTTGCCATCTAGCGCCAAGCCATGTCGTAGTCGTTGCAGGCCTGAGTCCGACAAACGACCTTGAACCCGCACCAGATATTCTTTTTCAACTTCACTGTCTTCAGATATCAATTGACGCGCCACACGCCCATCCGCCGTGAGCACCAACAATCCAGTGGAATCGATGTCAAGGCGACCGGCGACTGCCAGACCCCGCAGATGGCTAGGCTTGAAGACTTTGCCAGATCGGTCTTTGCGCGATTGATTGGCCGCAGTCACCAGTGTGACAGCAGGCAAGTAACCACTCTCAGCTTGGCCCGAAACAATACCAATCGGTTTATGAACCACAATCGTGATTGATGATTCTTGGCGCCGCTGGCCTTTTTGGCTTAGCACAATCGATTGGCCAGGCAGCGCCTTATCGCCCACCCCTACCGGTTGGCCGTCGACAGTCACCAGCCCCGCCGCCAAAAAGGTGTCGGCCTCACGCCGTGAGCAAAGACCCTGTTGGGCCATGAGTTTTGAGATGCGCACTTTTTCCATAGGATTGAGATAATAGCGCGCTATGACTAGTCGCACACCAATACTGAACACATACGGTTGGTTCTTCCAACCATCGCCACTTGCCAACAGCACACAAAAACGATGGCTTATCCGCACCGGGGCGCTCACCGAAGGCTTGCGTGAGTTGGGTGGGCTCGACCTAGTGGTGCTAACCGAATCCATCCAAACACCCCAAGCCGACGAAAGGCTAAGGCTACAAACCGAACCCCAACAACCTGCCTGGGTACGAGAGGTCCTCATGTCAATCAATGGCGTACCGGCCGTGGTGGCACGTAGCCTAACGCCGCTTGCCGTCTCGCGCGGCACATGGCGCGGTATACGACAGCTTGGTGCCCGCCCATTGGCCGACCTACTCTATAACGACCCCCAAGTGCAACGCAGCCGCTTTGAATTCACTCGCGCAAGATCGACCCAGGGCATTCACCAAGCCTTACGCGCTGCGAACGTCGTCGACCTAGAAAAGCAGTCTTCTGATCAGTTGTTCACCCGCCGTTCCTTATTTGTTCGCCATGGTAAAAAACTATTGGTGTCGGAATGCTTTTTACCGGCCTTCTGGCAATTGAACAAACAAAAGAAAAATCCATGACCACAGATGTACAGGCCCGCTCCCACCACAACGCCAAAGTACTTACCACTGCGCAAGCGCTCGGTGGAGCCAGTCCAGCGATCATCGTCTCACTAGGCGGTTTGGTTGGCCAACAACTGGCCAGTAATCCTGCGTTAGCCACCCTGCCTGTGAGCATTTTCCATCTTGGCTTGGCCGTTGGTACCTTACCCGCCGCTTGGCTTATGCGCCGTTACGGCCGCAGAGTCGGTTATTTATTGGGTGCTGTCTTAGGGATGACCGGTGGCTTGGTTCCTGCCGCCGGTATCTACCAGCAGCTTTTTATACTGTTCTGTGTCGGTACCCTCATTGCCGGTTTCTATGCCTCTTACGTGCAAAGTTATCGCTTTGCGGCCGCTGACGGTGTTCCAAACGACATCAAGCCCAAACTGATTTCTTGGGTCATGTTTGGCGGTCTGTTTGCCGCCATCATTGGGCCGCAAACGGTTATCTGGACCCGTGACATAGTGCCATGGGCACCCTTTGCTGGCAGCTTTGTCGCCCAAGGCCTGCTGGCTTTTATAGCCATCCCTGTCATCTGGCGCTTACGTAGTACGCAAGGCCCCCCGCCGTCAGCGGCTCAAGCACAATTCGATGCTGATTCGATACGTCCGCTTAAGGAAATCGCGGCACAACCCAAATTCATCGTCGCCGTCACTGCCGGGGTGGTGTCATACGCGCTGATGAGTTTCGTGATGACCGCTGCACCCGTAGCCATGGTGGGCTGTGGACATAGCGTGGGTGAGGCGGCCTTGGGCATTCAATGGCATATCTTGGCGATGTACGGACCAAGCTTTTTTACCGGTCGCCTCATCCAACGTTATGGGGTGACAACCATCACTGTGATCGGCTTGTTGTTACTGGCCGCCGCTGGCGTGGTAGCCCTGTCAGGTTTGGGCCTGTCACACTTTTGGATTTCATTGGTGTTACTTGGCGTGGGCTGGAACTTTGGCTTCATCGGTGCGACCACCATGGTTACCGCATGTCACCGCCCTGCAGAAAAGAATCGGGTGCAAGCCATGAACGATTTCTTGGTGTTCGGCTCTGT
>JAWOGG010000042.1:0-3472 GCA_046497085.1 Orrella sp. | reverse complement strand
CTCAACACCCGTGGAAAGGATTTCTCCTGCCAAGGGATTTGAACCATCGAAATCGGCTGTCCGAAAAACATGGGGTTCGATCAAGCATTTTTTTGTGCCCCGCGTGCACACCATCTAAGTTGCCGATCGTGACAGCGCTTGGTGGCAGGGGAGTTGGGCTGGGTAGGTGTCTTATGACGCGTATCGGTTTCATCTCAATAGGCAGTTTACAATCTCGCCACGTTTGATGTTGCTTAAATAACCATGTTAGAGCCTGATCCTCGAAGAAATACCTTAAAAACGACCACTGCGCGACGTTTTGTGATCTTGATATCGGGCCAGGGCAGCAACATGCAAGAGATCATCACGCAATCGCAACGTCGTTCAATTAACGCCTCGTTTGAAATGGTGGTGTCAAACAAACCGACCGCCGCAGGCATCGACTGGGCCAAGCGGCAAGGGTTGCCAACCACTATTGTTGATCATCAGGCCTTTGATTCGCGTGAGGCTTTTGATCAAGCGCTTGCCAAGGTGATTGATACTTGTGAACCGGACTATGTTTTATTGGCTGGGTTTATGCGAATTTTGACACCCGGGTTTGTCAGGCGATTTAAAGGGCGATTGATCAATATTCACCCATCACTGTTGCCAGCTTTTTCTGGGCTGCATACTCATCAGCGAGTGATTGACAGCTCAGTGGGCTGTCATGGCTGTACCATTCACTTTGTGACTGATCAGCTCGACCACGGACCCATCATCGCGCAAGCGGCCATGGCAGTGACAAATGAAGACACTGCTGAGACGTTGGCCAAACGCGTCTTATCACTTGAACACGAGCTCTATCCTACCGTGGTGCAATGGCTGGCAAACGATCAGGTTTCTTTGAATGACAAGGAACAGGTTGTTTTGCACGGCGTACATACTCGACATATCTGGAAACCATCATGAGTCCAACATCTCGGCGCACGACGCGCCCAACGTCCAAAGCCGTCAATCCGCGCGGTGGTCGGGCACATCGCGGCTTATCGCAAGGCGCGGGCTCGCGTGGCGCGCGCACCGAATCTGTGGTGTTGGTCAATCGGGTGGACCAAGTCACCGAAGTTCTGAAAAACATGCTGCGCTGGCAACAACCCTCGGATCAGGTGCTGTCGCAGTTCTTTAAGGAACACCGTAACCTCGGCTCTCGCGATCGCTCGCAAGTGGCGCAGGCGGCTTTTCATGTGTTGCGCAACCTACGGCGCTTTCGGCGCGAGGCACAAAGTGCTCCTGTCACCCTTGAGCAAGCATTGGCTGTTCGTGGCTTGGCGGCAACACTAGACGAGGAGTCGGTACAAAAGTGGCTAACTGAAGAGCAGCAACTGTGGGTGGCTCATTGCGACCAAATTGCACTCGACACCATGCCCTTTGAGATTCGGTACAGCCTACCGGACTGGGTGGCTCAGGCCATTCTTCAATTACCGGAGCCAGATGAGCTTGCCCAGGCGCTATTGCAAAGTGCACCATTGGATCTTCGAGCCAACACTTTAAAAATCACACGTTCGGCGGCACTCGAGGAAATGGCAACACTGCTCGAAGGAAGCCCTTTTACTGCGGTCGCAACACCTTACGCCGCCAACGGTATTCGACTTAGCGGTCATCCTCCCCTAAACCGATGGGCGCTTTTTGAGAAGGGTTTCATTGAAGTGCAGGACGAAGGCAGCCAGCTGCTGGCCGAATTGGTGGCGCCTCGTCGAGGTGAGATGGTGGTGGATTTTTGTGCGGGCGCAGGCGGTAAGACCTTGGCTTTGGCTGCCATGATGCGTTCGGCTGGTCGACTTTATGCTTTTGATATTTCAACTGCCCGCCTGGCCCGCGCCAAGCCGCGGTTTGCACGTAGCGGTCTGAGTAACGTTTACCCAGTGGCTATTCGAGGCGAGCACGATGACCGAGTGGCCCGTCTTGCAGGCAAAGCCCATAGGGTCTTAGTCGATGCGCCATGCACCGGTCTGGGTACATTGCGGCGAAATCCGGACCTTAAGTGGCGCCAAACGCCGGACGAGTTGGCTCGCCTTTTGCCGCAACAGGCCAGTATTTTGCAACAGGCCAGCACTTTGGTACGACCTGGCGGACGTTTGGTATATGCCACATGCAGCTTTCTGCCCGAAGAAAATGAGCAGCAAGTTGCGCTTTTTTTAGAAAAAAACCCTGATTTTTCGATGTTACCTGCAACTGAATGCTTACCAACTGCTCTAATCAATAGTGTTGGTGATGACGGCATGATGAGGTTGAGACCTGATATGCACCAGACGGACGGATTTTTTGCGGCAGTCATGCAGAGAAGCGCGCCGGTTGTTGACGTCAAAGCATGACGCTTTACCCTTTGGGTAAAAAACTGTGGTTGATTTACGACTCTTTAACGAGTCGCGGTACCAGGGTGGCTTAGGTTGGTGAGTTAGGTTGCTAATTGTTTGATTTTGCTCAAATTTTGCTTGTACTTAACCCCTATCTAAAAGTAAGACGCTAGGCTACACTTCACATGTTTCTTTTATTAGTTGGATTTTGACATCACATGGACACAATTCTTTCGTTCGGCGCCGCAGGACTGACGCAAGCGAGTTGGTGGGAAGTCGTACTTTTCACCTTGGGCGTGACACACATCACCATCGTCGCGGTCACCTTGTTCTTGCACCGGTCACAAGCGCACCGCGGTGTGGACTTGCACCCAGCCATCGCCCACTTCTTCCGATTCTGGTTGTGGTTGACGACAGGCATGGTAACCAAGGAGTGGGTGTCTATCCATCGTAAACACCACGCCCGTTGCGAGCGGGAAGGTGATCCTCATTCACCGATGATCTATGGCATCGGTCGAGTCATGTTCAAGGGCGCTGAGCTATATCGTGAAGAGTCCAAAAACGACGAGACATTAAAGAAGTTTGGTCACGGGACTCCAAATGACTGGCTTGAAAAGAATCTGTATAGCAAGCACAGCGCAACCGGCATCATGATCATGCTGGTGATCGACGTACTGCTCTTCGGTGCGGCTGGTTTGGCTGTCTGGGCTGTACAAATGGCTTGGATTCCATTTTGGGCAGCTGGCGTGGTTAACGGCATTGGTCACTTTTGGGGTTATCGCAACTTTGCATCGCCTGATACCAGCACCAACGTGTTTCCGATCGGTATCTTGATTGGTGGTGAAGAATTGCACAACAACCACCACGCTTACGGCACTTCTGCCAAGTTTTCTAGCCGTTGGTTTGAGATTGATATCGGCTGGGCCTACCTCACATTGTTGAAATGGTTTGGCTTGGCCAACATTCGTAAGGTGGCGCCTAAGTTAAAACTTGAGTCCCACGGTAGCAAACCAGCAGTCGATGCGCGTACGTTGCAAGGTGTGATTGCTCACCGCTATGAAGTGCTGGCACGATATTCTGGCTTGATGAAACAAGCCTGCCAGGAAGAAGTCGTCAAATTAAAGAACAAAGGCGACCAAATGGTCAACACCGAAGCGATTAAA
>JAWOGG010000210.1:0-4960 GCA_046497085.1 Orrella sp. | reverse complement strand
GGCACTTTGACACCGCGCCAAACATTCGCCACTTTCCCAGAGGCGTCAATCAAAAACGTGCTGCGCTCAATGCCCATCACTTTTTTGCCGTACATGTTCTTTTCTTTGATCACATTAAACGCTTCGCACACAACCGACTCTGTGTCTGCAAGCAAAGGGAAGGGCAAGCCTAGCTTTTGGCTAAAGTTCTCATGAGACTTTAGGCTGTCGCGAGAAATGCCTAAGATGTAGCAGCCTGCTGCTCGGAATGCGTCATAGTGATCCCGGAAACCCTCGGTTTCCGTGGTGCAGCCTGGGGTGTTGTCTTTTGGGTAAAAGTACACAACCAACTTGTGCCCTTTGGTGTCAGTTGATTTGATAGGACCGGCGGTGCTGATGGCCTCAAAGAAGGGCGCTTGGTCGCCGACGATTGGTGTTGACATGCTAGGTACTCTCCGTAAGTAAAGCAGCAATGACCTGACGGCCTTCGGCCATCAGTATGTTGTAAGTGCGAGCAGCGGCCTGAGTGGACATGCATTCCACCCCTACACCGGCTCTCATTAAAGGGCGCAGTATGTCTTGACTTAAAAAAACCTGTTTTTGGCCGGTGCCAATCAATAGAATCTCAGGTCTATTGGGATCCAAAGCGGGCTTTTCATCGTCTGCGTCGAGAAATGCCATGGGGTCCTGGCGCTGTGCGGTCATGTCGCAGGCCTGCAAGAGCAGGTCTGTTGAGATGTCGGCTGCGGCGCTAGCCGGCCACGGCCTTATGTCGCCTGTGGGTCCAAACGCGATGGCTGTGTTGAAGCGTACATCATTGATGTCGATATAATCCGCCCCGTAGGCGGTCACTGTGTTTAAGCTTGGATTTCTGTCCGAGTGCAACTTCAAACGTGACTCCTGATTTTGCTTCGATAATACATGACTCAAATGGCATCTTGATCACCCGAGTGGGTCTGTTTGTGGCGTAGGTCTAACACTCTAGCCTAAGTGGGCTTGGCATTTGCTCGAATTCGCTTGATGCGATAGATTAGAGGGTTATCTGAGAAACTAATTAAGCACATTGCGCTGTCAACAATATAGATTTAGTCACTCAGACTGGCCAAACATCGCTCTAATGCTTAAACGAACGCTCAATACCCCCACATACAATGGGGCTAAAAGTGTTTGCCCGAGCGCCGACGCATGGCGCGAATGCAAAACGGCTTTAGTTGAGATCGCTTAAGCGCCACCGAATGACTGATTTATTGGGTTCCTGTATGTCTGATTAATTTTAGGCATTCGAGGAAATCTATCGATTCTGCTGTTGATGCCATTGGTAGTGTCTGTTTTTGTAAGTGCCATTTATCGTCGAGACCCGTATGAAAACCTTTCCCCGCATAGAGCGGTTACCTCCTTACGTTTTTAACATCACTGGTGAACTCAAAATGGCGGCACGCCGCAGGGGTGAGGACATTATTGACATGTCTATGGGTAACCCTGACGGTCCTACCCCGGCTCCAATCGTTGATAAGTTAATCGAGGCCGCTACACGCCCGACGACTCACGGATACTCGGTTTCTAAAGGTATTCCCAGATTGCGCAAGGCCATCACAGATTGGTATCAGCGACGTTACGAGGTTTCATTCGATCCGGATGCCGAAGCAATTGTCACCATTGGTTCCAAAGAGGGGCTAGCGCACCTTATGTTGGCCACCCTAGACGCGGGCGACACAGTCTTGGTGCCCAACCCTAGCTATCCGATTCATATCTATGGCGCTGTGATTGCTGGCGCAAACATCCGATCGGTCAGAATGGGGCCCAATATCGATTTCTTCGCGGAGATCGAGCGAGCAGTCAGTGAGACGATTCCCAAACCCAAAATGATGGTGCTTGGGTTTCCAAGTAATCCAACCGCTCAGTGTGTCGATTTGGCATTTTTTGAGCGGGTCATTGCGCTGGCAAAAGCTCACAACATTTTGGTGGTTCATGACCTGGCTTATGCCGACATTTGTTTTGATGGTTACAAGGCACCATCTATCATGCAAGTGCCGGGTGCGCGTGATGTTGCTGTTGAATTTTTCACCATGAGCAAAAGCTATAACATGGCTGGATGGCGGATCGGCTTCATGGTGGGCAATAAAGAGCTGGTCAATGCGCTGGCCAGGATGAAAAGCTATCACGACTATGGCACGTTCACGCCTTTGCAAGTGGCTGCCATTGCCGCCCTCGATGGGCCCCAGGATCATGTACAAGAAATTGTGGCTAAATATCAGTCACGTCGCGATGTGTTGGCAAAAGGTTTGCAAGAAGTGGGATGGGATGTTGAAGTGCCCAAGGCTTCCATGTACATATGGGCTCGTATTCCGCCTGCTTATCAATCGATGGGGTCTTTGGAGTTCTCCAAAAAATTGTTGGAGTCAGCCAAAGTGGCGGTATCACCGGGTATCGGTTTTGGTGATCAGGGCGACGACTATGTGCGCTTTGCGTTAATTGAAAACGAGCAAAGGATACGACAAGCGGTTCGAGGGATAAAAGAAATGTTCAGGAAGGATGGATTGCTTTGATGGATGCCATGAAAGTTGGTTTGCTAGGACTCGGCGTCGTCGGTGGCGGCACGTGGCACGTTCTGCGTCGCAACGGCGAGGAAATCGCCCGTCGTGCGGGTCGTCAAATTGAGGTGGTCAGCGTTGCAGTACGCGATGTTGCTAAGGCGCGAGCCCGGGCGGGCCAAGACGTGGCTATCAGCGACGATCCTTACGCCGTGGTTGATGACCCAAGCATTGACATCGTGGTGGAGTTGATTGGCGGCACCACAATGGCCAAAGCTTTGGTTATGCGGGCTATCGCCAATGGCAAGCATGTGGTGACCGCGAACAAGGCTCTGTTAGCCACACACGGCACTGAAATCTTTGAAGCGGCGTCTGCGAACGGCGTTATGGTGGCGTTTGAAGGTGCTGTAGCGGGTGGAATCCCTATTATCAAAGCGATTCGGGAGGGCCTGACAGCCAACCGAATTGAGTGGATCGCTGGCATTATCAATGGCACCACCAACTACATTTTGACTGAGATGCGCACGCGCGGCCTAAAATTCGGTGAGGCGCTAGAACAAGCGCAGCAGCTTGGATACGCTGAATCCGATCCCACTTCAGATGTGGAAGGCATCGATGCCGCACAAAAGCTTACTCTACTGGCCTCTATGGCGTTTGGTATTCCCGTGCAACTTGACCGAGCACATGTCGAAGGCATCAGCACCCTAAGCGACATCGACATCTTGCAGGCCGAGCAACTCGGCTATCGCATTAAGTTGTTAGGTATCACCCGCCGTCGCGCCGACGGTATAGAGCTTAGGGTTCATCCGACGCTTGTACCCGTGAGCTCATTGTTAGCCAATGTTGAAGATGCCATGAATGCTGTCATGGTTAACGGTGATGCGGTCGGGCAAACGCTCTACTACGGTAAGGGGGCGGGCGAGGAACCCACAGCTTCTGCTGTCGTCGCGGATCTGGTCGATGTCACTCGACTGCACACGGCAGACCCAGGCAACCGGGTGCCGCATCTAGCGTTCCAACCTGAGTCGATGTCAGATATTCCAATCTTGCCGATCGAGGAGATTTACAGTGCGTATTATCTTCGCCTCTCAGTAAACGATGAGTCAGGTGTTTTGGCTGAAATCACCAAAGAGTTGTCGCACGTTGGTATATCAATTGGTTCGATGATTCAGCAACCACCTGAGCAAGGAGAGGCGACCTTAATCTTTTTAACGCACGTTGCCTTAGAGAAGGATATCAACCGTGCCATGGTCGCCATTGAGGCCATGCCTTTTATGCGTTCAAAAATTACCCGTTTGAGAGTGGAGACGTTCTAAATGCGATATGTCTCAACCCGTGGTGGTATGCCGGCCCAGCCGTTCTCTGATGTGTTGCTCGAGGGCCTCGCGCCAGATGGCGGGTTAGCGGTTCCTGAGTCATTGCCCACTATCACTGCTGATCAACTGGAGTCCTGGCGAGGCTTAAGCTACGCCGAATTGGCTGCCAAAGTCCTGGGTTATTTTGCTTCTGATATTGAGCCCAGTGTGTTGGCGGAAATGACGGCACGTGCTTACAGCACTGAAAAGTTTCTAAGCGAAGAGATCGTGGTTGTTCGTCCTTTAAGTGACGGCCTAAGCCTTCTGGCCGTCTCAGATGGTCCGACCTTGGCATTTAAAGACATGGCCATGCAGTTTCTAGGTCAAGTCTTTCCTTATGTCTTAAAGCAACGTGGCGTCACCTTGAATATTCTCGGAGCGACTTCGGGTGACACGGGCTCAGCCGCCGAATATGCGATGAAGGGCAAACCGGCGGTGTCGGTTTTTATGCTGTCACCGCATGGCCGGATGAGCGAGTTTCAACGAGCGCAGATGTATTCGTTGCTTGACGATAATATTCATAACATCGCGGTTCGCGGGGTATTTGACGAGGCACAGGACGTGGTTAAGGCCTTAGCCAGTGACCTGCCGTTTAAAGAAAAATATCGCCTTGGCGCGGTTAACTCCATCAATTGGGCGCGTATTGCCTCCCAGGTTGTTTATTACTTTTGGGGGTGGTTGCGCGCTACTACGGGGCCTGGGCAACCGGTGTCCTTTTCAGTGCCATCGGGTAATTTTGGGAATATTTTGTCTGGTCACATTGCCAGACGCATGGGCGTGCCTATTCGACGTTTGGTCTTGGCGACTAATGAGAATAATGTGCTCGAAGAGTTTTTCCGCACCGGCATCTATCGACCCCGACAACCAGCACAGACTCACGCGACGTCAAGCCCATCGATGGACATTTCGCGGGCGTCTAACTTTGAACGGTTTGTGTTTGATTTGTATGAGGGTGACAGCGCCCAAGTCGCTAAACTGTGGCGGGCGTTGAAGTCTGAAGGTTACTTTGACTTATCAGATCACCTAGGTAACTTTGAGTCTAAATATGGCTTCGTGGCCGGTGTTAGTCGTCATGACAACAGACTTGAGACCATT
>JAWOGG010000226.1:0-5815 GCA_046497085.1 Orrella sp. | reverse complement strand
ATGTTACCGGTGGCAACCCCTGTGACTTGATTTTTATCGTCATAAAGCACTTCAGCCGCAGCAAAACCCGGGAAGATGTCTACGCCGAGGGCTTCAGCTTGCTCACCAAGCCAGCGGGCCACTTGTCCAAGACTAATGATGTAGTTGCCGTGATTCTTAAAACAGTCCGGCAGTAACCACTCTGGCGTTTGTTTGGCGCTGCTCTCACCCAGAAAGAGAAACTTGTCCTCCGTCACTGGCGTGTCAAGCGGCGCACCGTTTTTTTGCCAATCAGGCAGCAACTCAGTCAGGGCTTGTGGATCCATCACGGCGCCTGACAGGATGTGCGCGCCAATCTCTGCGCCTTTTTCCAGCACACAGACAGACACGTCGTGTGACTTTTCAGTGGCTAGTTGCTTGAGCCGGATTGCCGTGGCTAAACCAGCGGGACCACCGCCTACGACCACAACGTCATATTCCATCGATTCGCGTTCTGACATCCTAACCCCCTCGCTAAATACCCCTACAATCTGTTGATTGTATGGCAGGAGACCACAGGCAGTGGCTGCTTGGTCTTGCAAATTGCTGAAATAAGGGTTTTTGTGTAGAGGAGTAAGGCACTGTGATGAGCGATCAACGGACGTTGTCCGTAGGGGATTGGTTTGACCAAGACATCCCAATGCGATGGGCAGACTCAGATATGTTACGCCACATGAACAATGCCGTTTACTTTCGGTTGATGGAAGAGGCGCGCATACAGATGCTAGTTGCAGCCGGTGTCGCAAGCACCGACCAAGAAGGAGTGGTGGTGGTGCATTGCGCCTGTGATTACTTAAAGCCGATCACGTACCCGGCCACTGTGAGAGTTCGTCACACTGTCGAGAAAATCGGACGAACCAGTCTGACCCATCAAACTGCTTTTTACGTGTGTGAGGACATGGCCTTTGGCCCTTATGCTCGTGGACGCTCAGTGATGGTGAGAATACAGCGACCGGCTGAGACGCCGGTGCCGTGGCCGCAAACCGTGCTTGACCGGTTGGCACAAATCAGTCAGCGCTAAAGCAAACGGAATCAAGGTATGTGCGCGGGCATGCACCCACGGTACACTTGGTAATGAATTTGGATCTTATATCGAGGCGAGTACTTAGGGTCGTCTCGATGACAGTCTCTATCGGTTAATAAAAGAGGGAGTTCAATCAATGGATAAGGTGTTTGCCAGTGCCTCAGCCGCCCTAGAGGGCTTGGTTGAGGACGGCCAGACCATCGCAGTCGGTGGTTTTGGTTTATGCGGTATCCCTGAAGCGCTGATCGCTGCTTTGCGCGAGAGCGGCGTCAGAGACCTGACTTGCATCAGCAACAACGCGGGTGTTGATGGATTTGGTCTTGGATTGTTGCTTGAAAGTCGGCAAGTTAGAAAGATGATTGCCTCTTATGTTGGTGAAAACAAAGAGTTCGAGCGCCAGTTTCTCGCAGGCGAGCTTGAGCTTGAGTTCACCCCCCAAGGCACCTTAGCTGAAAAGCTTCGTGCGGGCGGCGCTGGCATACCTGCTTTCTACACCAAGACAGGCGTTGGCACCATGGTGGCCGATGGTAAGGAGACCCGCGAGTTCAACGGAGAAATTCACGTGATGGAGCACGCGTTGGTGCCAGACGTATCTTTGTCGAAAGCCTACATCGCGGACCGCAGCGGCAACTTGATCTACCGTAAAACGGCACGCAATTTCAATCCCAACATCGCAGTGGCCGGTCAGGTTAGTGTGGTGGAGGTCGAGAAAATAGTGGAGAACGGTGAGCTCGATCCAGAACACATTCACTTGCCCGGCATTTACGTCAATCGCATTGTCGTAAACGCCGAACCCGAGAAACGAATTGAGCAGCGCACCGTGCGCGCCAGCCGCTAAAGGAGACAGTCGTCATGGCATGGACCAGAGATGAAATGGCTGCGCGTGCAGCCCAAGAATTGCAAGATGGTTTTTACGTCAATCTCGGTATCGGTTTGCCGACCATGGTGCCCAACTATGTGCCCGAGGGCATAGAGGTATGGCTACACTCAGAAAATGGTTTGTTGGGGATTGGACCGTTTCCGACCGAAGAGGGCGTGGATCCCGATATGATCAACGCGGGCAAGCAAACCGTCACCACATTGCCTGGCTCATCGATCTTTTCCTCAGCGGATTCGTTTGCGATGATACGGGGCGGCAAGATCAACTTGGCTATTTTGGGCGCCATGCAGGTCTCAGAAAAGGGTGATCTGGCCAACTGGATGATTCCCGGCAAGATGGTCAAAGGCATGGGTGGTGCCATGGACTTGGTCGCCGGCGTCAGCCGGGTGGTGGTGCTAATGGAACATGTGGCCAAGAAAAAAGATGGCACCGAAGATCTGAAGCTGTTGCCCGAGTGCACGCTACCACTGACCGGTGTGGGGGTGGTCAACATCATCATCACTGATCTTGGCGTGTTGGAGGTGACCGGTGATCGCTTACGCTTGATTGAATTGGCGCCAGGCGTCACAGTTCAAGAAGTGCAAGAGAAGACCGCCGCCAAGCTTGACGTCAGTGCCTTCGCTTGATTAGACGCTGCCTGTGAGAACTGAGACGCCGATGGTGCCATCCCTTGAACGATTGGCTGACGCGCGCCAAGCCATGCTTGAGCATGGCGTGAACGCGTGGTTAATCCCCTCGGCTGATCCCCACCTATCCGAATATCTACCGGCACATTGGCAGATACGGTCATGGTTGACTGGCTTTACGGGTTCGGTGGGCACGGTCATTGTGACGGCAACCTTTGCTGGTCTGTGGGTAGACAGCCGTTATTGGGATCAAGCTCAATCCGAACTGGCGGACTCGGGATTCACGTTGCAGCGCATGACATCTAGTTTCGATACCAGTCATGTGCATTGGTTAGCGAATACGCTCGATGCAGGCTCTGTTCTGGCGGTTGACGGGCGTACGCTTTCGCTAGGAGCGCTTGATTCGCTCAAAGAGGCACTGTCACCTAGTGTCACCTTGCGGCTTGACCTAGATATCGCAAGTCACATCTGGCATGAGCGTCCTGCTTTACCTGTTGAACCCATTTGGGCTCTGACTAAGCCCTTTGCGGTACAAACAAGAGCCGACAAGTTGGCACAGGTGCGCGAACAAATGCACGCTTTGCACGCGGATCAGCACTTTGTGTCGACACTTGACGACGTAGCATGGGTTCTGAACTTGCGCGGCAGCGACGTGGCTTTTAATCCAGTTTTTCTGGCACATTTATTGATCGGGCAATCGCAAGCCGTGTTGTTTGTTGATGCCAATAAGCTTTCTTCCGAGCTGCAAGCTTCGTTGGCAGCAGATAAGGTGCAACTTGCGCCTTACACACAAGCGATTGATGCATTATCCGCTCTGCCCCATACGGATCGTGTTTTGATTGACCCTAGGCGGACCACGAGCGCTTTTGCGCAGGCCATTAAGGCGCCTATCGTGACCGCCATGAATCCAACCACACGGTTAAAAGCCTGCAAAGATGAGCAAGAGATTGCTAATTGGCGACAGACCATGGTCGCTGATGGTCAGGCCCTATGCGAATTTTTTGCAGCTTTAGAGCAAGCCATTGAATGTCGGCATGATGAACCGTTAACCGAGTACATGATTGACGAATGGGTGACACGCGAGAGATCGCGTGTGCCCCATTTTGTGAGTCGCAGTTTTGCAACGATTGCCGCTTTTAATGCCAATGCGGCAATGCCGCACTACCACGCCACACAAACCGCTTGCGCGAGGATTGAAGGTGATGGACTGCTGCTGATTGATTCAGGCGGCCAATACCTAGGCGGCACCACCGATATCACGCGCATGGTACCCATCGGTGAACCTAGTCAGGACCAACGCCAAGACTGCACGGCGGTCTTGCAAGGCATGATTGCCATGTCGCGGTTGACCTTTCCCAGCAACACCCCAGCGCCTTTGATTGATGCGGTGGCCCGCGCTCCGATTTGGCAGCGTAGTCTAGATTACGGGCACGGGACGGGTCATGGCGTGGGTTATTTTTTAAATGTTCACGAAGGGCCTCAGGTGCTGTCGTTTCGGGCGCCTGTTACCGCCGATACGGCTTTGCTGCCAGGTATGGTTACCTCGAATGAACCCGGCCTTTATAGGGCAGGGCAGTGGGGTGTGCGTATAGAAAATTTGCTGGTTTGCCAGCCCGTTGCCTCAGCTGGTTTCGGTGAGTTTCTGGCGTTTGAGACCCTGACCCTATGTCCGATTGACACCAGATGCATAGATCTGACGCTATTGCGAACCGACGAGCGGCAATGGTTCAATGAGTATCACCAAATCGTACGGCAGCGATTGGCGCAAGGGCTGTCCCCGGATGCTTTGCGTTGGTTATTGGCTCGCACTGAGCCGGTGCCGTTATAATTCAAATTTCCTGCTCGCGCCCTTAACCTGGCGTTCGTTTTATGACCAAATATGTCTTCGTCACGGGTGGTGTGGTGTCCTCTTTAGGTAAGGGGATCGCCGCCGCTTCGCTGGCTGCTATCTTAGAGTCTCGTGGTCTTCAGGTCACGATGTTAAAGCTCGACCCCTACATCAACGTCGACCCAGGCACCATGAGTCCGTTTCAACACGGTGAGGTGTTCGTCACCGAAGACGGTGCCGAAACGGACCTTGACTTGGGGCACTACGAGCGTTTCATTTCAACCAAGATGCGTAAAGCCAATAACTTTACGACAGGCCAAATCTACGAATCAGTGCTTCGTAAGGAACGCCGAGGCGACTATCTTGGCAAAACTGTCCAGGTGATTCCGCACATCACCAATGAAATTCAAGATTTCATTGTGAGGGGGGCGACACAAGCTTGGACAGGCACGACCGATGTGGCGATTGTTGAAATCGGTGGCACCGTGGGTGATATTGAGTCCTTGCCGTTTTTAGAGGCGGTCAGACAAATGAGCTTGCGCTTGGGTCGCCACCATACCGCATTCGTGCACCTGACTCTCGTGCCCTACATCGCGACCGCCGGTGAGCTTAAGACCAAACCGACTCAGCATTCAGTTCAAAAGCTACGCGAAATTGGCATCATTCCCAACGCGTTATTGTGCCGCGCAGACCGTCAGATCCCCGATGATGAGCGTGCCAAGATTTCCATGTTTTCCAATGTGCCACTCGACGCGGTGATTTCCGTCTGGGACGCAGGATCAATTTACGAAATACCAGCCATGTTGCACCGTCAGGGACTCGACAACCTCATTTGTGAGACGCTGGGATTGAGTGCCCCATCGGCCGACCTGTCCATGTGGGATGGTCTCTTAGAGGCAGTCGCACATCCTGAACATAAAGTGCGTATTGCCATGGTGGGCAAATACGTTGATTTGACGGAATCCTACAAGTCATTGACTGAGGCGTTAGTGCACGCGGGTATTCACACGCGCTCTAAAGTAGACCTTACCTACATTGATTCCGAAGAACTTGAAGAGCAAGGCACCGATGTGTTGCAGGATTTCGATGCCATTCTGGTGCCCGGTGGGTTTGGAAAGCGGGGAACAGAGGGAAAGATTTCCGCCATTCGTTTTGCCCGTGAAAACCGTATCCCCTATCTAGGTATTTGCTTGGGTATGCAGCTAGCAGTCGTGGAATTTGCCCGCAACGTGGCGCAACTCGGTGGCGCCAACAGCACCGAATTCGACCCGGGGGCACAACATCCTGTGGTGGCTCTTATCACTGAGTGGATGGATCGTGAAGGCCGTACCGAAACCAGATCGTCTGGTTCAGATCTTGGTGGCACGATGCGTAAAGGTTCGCAAAAATGTCCCGTCAAACCCGACACATTGGCCGCACGAGTCTATGGTGAAGAAGTC
>JAWOGG010000065.1:0-9963 GCA_046497085.1 Orrella sp. | reverse complement strand
CGCCGTATGACTCTAGTTCAGCGAACCCGATGTATTCGCGGGATAGAGACCGAAGCGTCGACGACAGCGCAGCCGCTTGGGGAGCAAAAATCCCCTAAAATTTTGAACAGGGGAGATACCCCCTGTTCAAAATTTTAGGACTTCTGCATAGCTTACTGTTAAAGTTATGTGAAACCGAATCATTTGAGTTGGGATGATTGCTGAACCTTGGAACAAATTTAACCGGTTATTCAAATGCAATCTAATATGGTCGAAAAGAATAAAAAGCCGTACTTGATCTTCGATCAGATCAAAAAAACGTACGATCAGTAGACCTTGGTTGTTAAAGATTTCTCTTTAGAAGTGGCAAAAGGAGAATTCATCACTTTATTGGGTCCGTCAGGATCAGGCAAAAGCACTGTCTTGATGATGCTTGCAGGCTTTGAAGGTGTGACAAGTGGCGACATCTCTATTGATGGTGTTTCCATCACAAAAACAGCGCCTTACAACCGCAACATCGGGATGGTGTTTCAAAATTACGCCTTGTTTCCCCACCTCACCATCGCAGAAAACTTGGCGTACCCATTAGGTCTGAGGAAAAAAACCAAAGTCGAAATACGCGAACGGGTTAAAGAGTATCTGGCGCTCATTGAGATGCAGGAATTTGGAGGGCGTTACCCCGGCCAATTGTCTGGAGGCCAACGGCAACGTGTTGCGCTTGCTCGTGCACTTATTTTTGAGCCATCCCTCGTCCTGATGGACGAGCCGCTCGGCGCGCTCGATAAAAAACTCCGTGAACAGATGCAATATGAAATCACCCGACTACATCAAGCCATGGGCTTTACGGTTATTTACGTCACTCACGACCAAACCGAAGCCCTATCGATGTCTGACCGAATCGCTGTCTTTAACGCGGGCGTCGTGCAGCAATGCGCCACACCAGCAGAGCTCTACGAACACCCAAGCAATGCGTTTGTGGCCGACTTTATCGGTGAAAACAATTTCATCCCCGGACAAGTGGTGAGTGTTGACGAGCATGTCGCTGTCATTGAAGTACCCAGTGGTGAGCAGGTCAAGGCGCAAGCCGCAGACGGTGTCACCGCTGGGCAAAGTAGTCGTCTCTCGGTGCGGCCAGAGAAACTATTCATCCTGCCCTCTACGCATCCTTATGAAAACCACATCAAAGCCACTTTCGTAACCCGTCATTACGTCGGCGATTTCATCCGCTATTACTTTCGATTGACTGACGGTAGCGAAATCAATGTCAAAGTTTTAAATGACTCGGCGGCTCCTAATTTTTCTGAAGGTGATGAGGCTGAGCTGGGATGGCTCATCAACGATTGTTTCGCATATCCAGCTTTAAGCAATTGAGCTGGATCTTAACCATTAGGGTTAGTACACCTTGAACGTGACCATCCCTGATTTCAACTCGGAGGTACCTATGTAAAAACTGTCAGCTGTACTAACCGGCGCAGCCCTCGCTGTTGCCTCTCTTGGGGCAGCACAAGCCGAAACGCTTACCGTTGTCTCTTTCGGTGGAGCCTACGGGGCTGCTCAACAAAAACACATGGTGGACACCTTTGTTAAGGACACCGGCAATCAAGTCTTATTTGAAGATTACTCGGGCGGCATTGCCGAAATCAAAGCACAGGTCGAGTCGGGCAATATCCAGTGGGATGTGGTCGATATAGAAATGATTGACTTAGAGCGAGCTTGCTCCGAAGGTTTGCTAGAAGTCATTCCGCGCGACATACTTCCTCCTGGCGATGATGGCACGCCCGCCAAAGACGACTTCATCCCAGCCGCACTGTCTAACGAGTGTGGTGTTGGCATTATTGTTTGGGCCACCGTCTATGCATTCGATGCCGAAGCAATGGGTGCTAACAAACCGTCATCAGTGGCTGATCTATTTAACACTGATAAATTCCCAGGCAAACGGGCTTTCCGCAAGCGTCCCCAAGTGAATATGGAATGGGCATTAGTCGCTGACGGCGTTGAGCCTTCTAAAGTTTATGAGGTCCTTGCGACTGAAGAGGGTCAAAAGCGTGCATTTGCCAAACTTGACACCATCAAGAATGACATTGTTTGGTTTGACAGCTGGTCTCAAGCCCCTCAACTCTTAAACGATGGAGGAGCCGTGATGGTGCAATCGGCTAATGGTCGTATTTTTGCCGCCATCGAAGAGGATGACAAGCCTTTTGAGATGGTTTGGGATACCCACGTGTACGATCTTGATGTTTGGTCGATCGTGAAAGGCTCAAAAAACAAAGCGTTGGGTTTGGAGTTCATCGCTCAAACATCGCAGTCAAAGCCTTTGTCTGGCATGGCTGACGTGGCATACGGTCCACCTCGCAAGTCTTCGGCGGCATACGTTGACGAGTCCGTCACTCCTAATCTTCCCACCTCTCATACCGAAAAAGGCATCAAAGCTGACGGTATTTTCTGGGCTGATTATGGCGAATCACTCGGTGAGAAGTTCAACGAGTGGCTCTTGAAGTAATTTTCGTAGGGTCATCGATAGCCTGAGCGCTAGCGATGACCCTGACATTTTTATTACCCTTGCACTCGGGCACGTGACACATGCGCACCGCTTCTTTGTCGTCAGACGATTTACGCTCAGCACGTCGTGAATTACGACGCAGAAAAACCTTGGCTTTCTTATTTGTCATGCCGCTTTTGGTTTTTCTGTTCTTTGCATTTGTGGCGCCTATCGCTTCCATGCTCTTTCGCAGTGTGCATCAGCCCACCGTAGCGGATTTAATCCCGGATACCTTGGCATTGATGGAAGACTGGGCCGGGCAAGATCTGCCGTCAGATGATGTCATGAATCAATTTGCGCTTGATTTGAAACGCATGGCCAATGATCGTACGTCCGGGCGATTGGCTGGTGAGGTCAACCGTTCTCTACCGGGTGCCAGTAGCGTGATTCAATCAACTGCGCGCCGTGTCAGATCGGTCGATGATGCCATTCTCTCAGAGCAAGGTGGACAAGCATTAATCAAAGCAAATAAACAATGGAATGACATAGAACTGTGGCGCAATATTCAAAGCACCGGTCAGCCTTACAGCATGAATCAATATCTGACTGCATTGGATTTGCAAAAGAGCCCAATCGACGGGGCAATTGAAGCACGAGACGGCCCCAAAATTTACATCGATCTTTACACCAAAACCCTCCGCATGGCCCTAATAATCACACTGCTGACCATCCTCATGGGATATCCGCTGTCCTATTTCCTAGCGGGTCTACCTGACAAATCAGCCAATCTACTGATTGTGTTTGTGCTGCTGCCATTCTGGACGTCTTTGCTCGTGCGCACCACATCATGGATCGCCTTATTACAAACAAACGGTGTCATCAATTCTTTCTTGATGGGTATTGGCGTGACCTCGGAGCCCTTTGAGATGCTGTACACCGAGTTTTCAACCATTGTGGCGATGACTCACATTCTGTTGCCTTTTATGATTTTGCCTCTCTATAGCGTCATGCGTGGCATCGATCCCAGTTATTTCCGTGCGGCCATGTCTATGGGCGCGAGGCCTTTGCAGGCTTTTCTGCGAATTTACCTGCCAATGAGTTTGCCTGGCCTATCTGCAGGCGCTTTATTGGTCTTTATCATTTCGGTGGGCTACTACATCACACCGGCGCTTGTGGGTGGTACTGAAGGACAGATGATTTCGAACTTGATTGCTTTTCACATGCAGCAATCCAATAACTGGGGCTTAGCCGCGGCACTAGGATCAATTCTGCTTGCGCTGATTTTGCTGCTCTACTGGACTTTCGATCGATTCGTTGGCACCAAAAGCCTGTCGTTGGGATAAGTCATGAAACAACTGCCACCTTATTACACCTTCTGGCACTATCTAGGCCACTACAGCCTCAAACTCACTGCCCTCCTCGTGTTGTGCTTTTTGATGTTGCCAATTCTCATCATCATTCCGTTGTCTTTTAATGCCGAGCCCTATTTCACGTTCACTGAGGGCATGCTTGCGTTTGACCCAGCCGCTTATTCAACCGAGTGGTATCGCGAGATTTTTAGCGATTTGAAGTGGACCCTTTCGATTCAAAACAGCTTTTTCATCGGTATCATTTCGGCGTTTATCGCGACCATTTTGGGTACGGTTGCAGCCGTTGGTTTGTCGTCACAGGTCATGCCCTTTAAGCGGATCATCACCGCTTTACTCATCTCTCCCATGATCGTGCCATTGATCATCATTGCCGCGGGTATGTTTTTCTTTTACAGCCGCTTCAATCTGGTGGGCAGCTACACCGGCATCATCATCGCGCACGCCGCACTTGGTGTCCCGTTTGTCATTATCACGGTTACCGCTACTCTAGCTGGCTTCGATAAGTCGCTTTACCACGCTGCCGTGGGCATGGGCGCATCCCCAACCAGAGCGTTTTGGGACATCACCGTGCCATTGATTCGGCCAGGCGTCATCTCTGGTGGGCTGTTTGCTTTCGTGACCTCATTTGATGAAATCGTCGTGGTGCTGTTTTTAGCGGGACCTGAACAACGCACCATCCCAAGGCAAATGTTCTCTGGCCTGAGAGAACAGATAAATCCGACCATCTTAGCGGTTGCCACCTTGCTGATTCTCATTTCGATCGCCTTATTGATCACTTTAGAGCTGTTAAGGCGTCGCAGTGTTCGCATCCGGGGCGAAGCGTTTTAGACACTTATCTTTAAAGCTTAATATCCCTCGGTTGCCGCTTTGATCAGGGGTAATGATCTCTCAACGGCTAATTTACCCTCAGCGGCTGCCTCATCTCCACGGTGGAAATCCATCAGCCCTAGGCTGGCTAAGCGCGGTGTCACCATCGCATCCGCTGGATCCCCTGCCATACGACTTCGGGTGATTCGGACCTGCATGATGTTGATACTAGACGCCACAACATCAAACAATGAAGGCACTGGTGGAGATGAGCTGGTTGCAAACCCTGGCCACTGAGTGGCCAGTTTGAGCTGAGCACGTTTAAACCAATCGGTTATTGAGCCTTCGTCCTCTTCAACAATTTTTTTTCCTGAAATCTCTTCGGCTTTTTCTTCCGACAAGTGTCGGCCCATGATGTCGGCGTTTAAATCAACAGCAATCACAATGTCGGCACCCATGGCACGAGCAAGCGAGACTGGTACCGGATTGACTAAACCACCATCAACAAGTGTGCGGCCATCAAACGAAACGGGGGTCAAGACACCAGGCAAGGCCATAGAGGCACGCACCGCATTTTCGGTTGAGCCTTCTTGAAACCACACCTCAGCCCCTGTGGTCAGATCCGTCGCTACCGCCGCAAAAGGGATATCAAAAGACTCAATTGGTCTATCTGTAAAGGTTTTGTGAAAAAAATCCATCAACTTTTGACCTTTGATCAAGCCCCCGGACAAGCTGACATCCATGAAACTAACCACATCCATAAGGGAAAGACCACGCATCCAGCGCTCAAAACGGTCAATTTCACCGGCCGCGTAGGCCGCACCAACCAAGGATCCAATCGAGGTTCCACAGACCATATCAATGCGAATGTCGGCCTCTTGTAGCGCTCGTATGACGCCCACATGCGCCCATCCTCGGGCAGCGCCTGCGCCGAGTGCCAATGCGATTCTGGGTTTATGGCTGCTCATAAAACTCAATCTCTCAAAGATAGACTTCGTTGATCCGTTCGCACGGCATTCGTATGGCATTAACCAACGCAAAGCACCAGTGAAAATCGACAGGGTGTCATGCTAGATTCTAATCGCCTCGCAATGCTGTGCCGTTCTTTACGGCAAAATACGGCTGGATGTCATTTGGGAGATTACCGTGCAGTTGTTAGAAGCCTTGAACGAACGTCGCAGTATCCGAGGGTTCAAAAGTGAACCTATTGCAAAGCAAACGCTTATAGATGTTTTAAACGCAGCCGGTCGCAGCCCTTCCTACACCAACACCCAGCCATGGGAAGTCTCCGTTGTAACGGGACAGCGTAGAGACGAGCTTAGCAACATCTTGTACGAGCTTGCCGCCTCTGGGGCGCCTGGTAATGCCGATGTGCCTGTGCCTAAAGAATGGAGTGAGGCCACGGCCACACGCTCTAAAACCCACAACATCAATCGCTTTGCTGCTCTAGGCGTGGCTCGCGACGACAAAGAAAAACGGCAACAGTTGCGACTAGAAAACTTTAGGTTTTTTGGTGCGCCTTGCGTGATGTTTGTCTGGATGGATGAAGCATTGGGCCCATGGTCCAACATGGATGTGGGTGGGTTTCTCCACGCCTTAACCCTTAGCGCTTTGGGACATGGCCTGGGCACCTGTTTGCAGGCATCACTTGCAAATTATCCCGACCCTATCCGACAGTACTTGGGTGTGCCGGATAACAAGAAGCTACTTGTTGGCATGTCAATGGGCGTGCCAGATTTACAGGCACCCCTAAACGCTTACCGCAGTGCTCGTATGGAGCTTGATGAGTTTGTGACCTGGTACGACTAAATTTACAAAGACGCCTCTGGGGATTGGCTAGTAGTGCCTAAGTGCTTCCTAGTCATTACCCACCTCAGGCGCTGAGCCAGTGGCTTGCGCCTTAGCGGTAGGTGGCACAAATGCCTCTGGAGTGCCCTCTGGCTGTTTTTCAATGTAAAGAGATTGACTTGGGAAGGCAAAGTTTGCGCCCTCACCTTCTACGATGCTTTTGATTTCATAGGCCAACTCTTCTTTGTGAGCTAACCACTCGCCCCACACTGTTGTGTGCGTGAAGGTGTAGAGCATGAGGTCAATCGAAGATGCGTTAAAAGCATCAATACGGACGAACATTGAAGCCGCCGGTGGATTGACGAAAGCGTCATTGGTTAACAAATACTTTTCTATCTTTTCTCGAATAGCCTTTAACTGATCGAGCGTGATTCGGTACTCTAACGAAATACTCCAGAAGATCCGACGATAGGTCATGCGAGAGAAGTTTGTCACCGCGTTATCGGACAATTTTTGATTAGGCACAAAAACGGGGGACAAATCAAAACGTCTGATTTTGGTCGACCGAAAACCGATGTGCTCAACAGTACCCTGCACCACGCCATCAACCAATATCCAGTCACCAATTTTGAATCGCTTCTCGATTAATACACACAAGCCACCGATCAGGTTTCTAAAGAGGTCTTGTGCACCAAGCGCAACAGCTACACCGAATAAACCCAAACCCGCTAGGATTGGCGCCACTTGGATACCCCACAACTGCAATACAGTGGCAGCACCAAGAAACAAAACTCCCCAACGTATACCCGTGATTAACCAGGTAAGCATTTCGCCAGTCAGAAGACCCTCCAGGCGCCGCAACATACCGCTTAGCGGTTTGATCATGTTGTAGAGCGCCCAGAAGATCGCAACAGTGATCACTGTTCGCACGATGTTGTCAGTTAGCGTTTCTAAATCGCCTTCAAACTGCACCGACTGGAAAGCGAAGAATAAGCCCAGTGCTGTGAAAAGCAGTTGCAAAGGACCTGACAAAGCATTGCTCAATTGATCATCGAAGGTATTGGGGGTTTTTGTAGTCCATCGTTCAATTAACCGAATGACAAATTTGCGAAACAAGCCCCTAAGAACAAAAAACACCAGAAAAATGGCCAAGGCAATGAAGGCCTCGGTAAGCGATCGTCCCAGCACGCCCTCTTGCCAGACACTTTGTACGACCGCCCAAAAATTTTGCAGAGTGTTTGTAAGCTTTTCCATCATGTCATTCCGGCTAGGTTTCGTATTTGCAATGCTGCGTTTGGAGTGTACCCAACCCGACGCAATGCGTCATTCAATAAAGTGACACTTATCAAGACAATCAAGAAGAATTTTTAGATGTTCTTTGTACCTGTTCACGCAACAAACGCAACTCCTGTTGGATGGCAATTAACTGCTCAGAGAGCGCCAACTCTTTCTGCTCATCAAGCGCCGCTTTCTGGGCAACTTCTTCGGCGTGGTCTTGCTCAGAAAACGTCTGCATGGCGTTGACAATGATGGCAATAAACAAATTGAGAATCGTGAACGTCGCCACCAAAATAAAGGGAACAAAGAAGAGCCACGCGTAGGGAAACTCTTGCATGACAGGTCTCGAAATACCCATGGACCAACTCTCTAAGGTCATGACCTGAAACAAGGTGTAGAAAGACAAGCCAATGGTGCCGAACCAATCTGGAAACAACCGCCCAAACAAATCGGTCGCAATCACTGCAAATACGTAAAAAATCAACAGCAGCAAAAGACCGATAGCCCCTAGTCCAGGTAAGGCGCCCAACAAAGCGCTGACGACTCGACGCATCGAGGGCACGATAGTGACTACGCGCAATACCCGCAGAATCCTGAACGCACGCAAAATGGCTAGAGGCCCAGAAGCAGGCACTAAAGCAATGACCACAACAGTGAAATCGAACACGCTCCAAGGGTCTTTGAAGAAACGCAAACGCATGGCGTAACAGCGTATTAACAACTCAATCACAAAGATGCCCAAACAGGCTTTATCGAGCAGATATAGCCATTCGCGCCAACCCGATGTGGTTTGGTGAGCGGTTTGGAGGCCCAGAATGATGGCGTTAAACAAAATCACGCCTAAGATCGTTCGGGTAAACCAAGGTGCTTGGATAAGTGCGAACGCATGGTCGCGTAGGCTAGGTTGTGTCATGGCAACGGTCTAAAGCTATGTAACAAAGAGGGTAGCGATGTCGGTGACCACTTAGCGTTGGACACCGCGTGCTACGGGTTAATGCACATCTTAACGTCATCTAATGAGAGCTTGCGCGACCGCAAAGACACATTGTGACAATCATGACAAACAAATAATCAAACGGCTTTTGCGCATAAGCAATTCGGTCACAAAAAAAATATTTTGTTTATAATCATATGGTTATGGAATTATGTAACCAAACTCAGATCGTCAGCCCCAGTCATTCAATGTCATAATATTGTCACATGGCGGTTATATAAAGACGGCAGTGGCGTTTATGAACGCTCACTCATCTTTAAACCTCCTTTACGGTGTCTATATGAAAACAAATATGTCAAAATTTATTGCGATGGGCTTTGCCGTCGCAGGCTTAGGGGTGATGGGCGCTGCCGATGCTCGTGACCAAGTTCGCGTCGTTGGTTCATCAACGGTGTTCCCATACAGCCAAGCTGTTGCTGAGTCGTTTGGCAACAAAACAGGTGCTTCACCTGTGGTTGAGTCAACAGGTACCGGCGGTGGCATGAAGATTTTCTGCCAAGGCATTGGTGAAGCACATGCTGACGCAACCGGCGCCTCACGTGCCATGAAGCCATCCGAGTACGAAGTGTGTGTTGCTAACGGCGTGACCGACATCACCGAAGCGTTGATCGGATACGACGGTTTGTCTATCGCCATTTCGCGCGAAGCGAAGGGCAACTGGGCATTGACAGAAGAAGAGATCTTCAAGGCATTAGCCGCTGAAGTGCCTTCAAACAAGGATGGCAAAGTCACTTGGCAAGCCAACCCATACAAAAAGTGGTCGCAAATCAACCCTAACTTGCCATCCGTTGACATCCTTGCTTACGGTCCTCCTCCAACATCAGGCACACGTGACGCCTTTGTTGAATTGGCCATGCATGACGGTTGTAAAGAAATCACCGGCGACGCTGGTTACGACAAAGACAAGTGCTCACGCATGCGCCAAGACGGTCCTTTCGTCGAAGCCGGTGAAAACGACAACTTGATCGTACAACGCCTCGAAGCTGATCCTAATGCCATCGGTATCTTTGGCTATTCGTTCTTGTACGAGAACTTGGACAAGCTCAAGGCTGTGTCTGTTAACGGCGTCGAGCCTAACCCAGAGACGATTGCGTCTTTTGAGTACGACATCGCTCGCCCAATCTTCATCTACTTCAAAAACGCCCACCGTGGTGTGATTCCTGGATTTGACGACTTCATCACTGAATTCGTCTCTGTAGATTCGCTGGGTCGTGGTGGCTACAACAACGAGCGTGGTTTGACCGTGTTGCCAGAAGCCAAGCTGAAAG
>JAWOGG010000063.1:0-11471 GCA_046497085.1 Orrella sp. | reverse complement strand
AGTCCGCCACCAAGCAGGCTGAAACCAATCGTCAATGGTAATGAGGTCGGCCAGATGCTATAGGCCAGTGCCCCTAGACCGTAAGCGCCGCCAGTGAACCCGGGGCCAGCTACAGCTCCGGCGGCGGCACCGCCGGCGACTGTAGGCCAAACCCAGTCTTGACTGCTGGCACCATAATTTGCTGTGAAGGTGTAAGCGATCGCACCACCCATCGCAGCGCCCAAGATGGGTTGCCAGTTTCGCACTAACCACGGGGTGTTTTGTTGCTCGTTAACGGCTTTTTGATGGGCAGTCACTAACGTTTGCCAGCAAACCTGTGGTCGGCTGACCTTGGCGAAGCTTTCCTGGGTCACTGACAAAACGCGCGCCGTAGCCGGTTGACCCAACGTTACTGTTGGTAGCATGACCGCTAGCAGTGCCGCAATTACTTGAGCTTTGTTAGAGCGTGACGGTATCATCGGATTCGCGCTACATTGTGACGGTTGTCTAAATCATACCTTGAGTGTAATCACCCTGAGAGTCTTCACTGTGTCATGAGCTTGCTGATCATAAAAATCCGAATTTTGCTGTTAGGGTGCTTGTCTCTCGTGGTGTTAGCGGGTTGCTCAAGCGTGACCGGTGGTTCTACCAAAGAAAAACAGGAAAAAGCAAAGGCGGTAGTCACCTGGCCCTATGCTAAGGACGCGATCAAGATTGAGTTAAGTAGCGACGTGGATCTTAATTTTTATGCCAACCGATCGCATACCTTGGTGCTTGGTGTTTTGCAGTTCGACGATGAAAAAACATTTCCTAAGCTGTTGACCAAGCCCACTGATCTGGCTAAGTTTCTTGCGACGGGCAATTTACCTAAGGGCGTATTGCAGTTTGACCGATATGTGGTTAAACCTGACGCTCGGATTCTTATGCAAGTCGATCGTGTACAAAACGCTCAATTTGTCGGCGTGATTGCAGGGTATTATCAATTCGATCCGGCTCGATCGGCCCGCTATTTTCGAATCCCACTAAACATGGATTCCAGCGGCCTCGTCTTTAAAGATTACAAAGCCGAACCGGCAATATTAGCTTTGCGTCTGGCACTCGGTGCGCAACGGATCGCCAATGCCCAAAGCTTGACTCATGACCCTGATGCGCCGGTCGTCAAACAAGAGGTGTCTATCAATAATGACGATCTGGAAATTAAATTGTCACCCGATGTTTTGAAACAAACGGCAGAGCAAGCCAGCGCACTCATTAAACTTTGATTGCTTGAGCCTTTGCTTCACTCGGGTGCAGTCATGAGGGTGTGATGGCCTACTGGTATGCTGTGACCGGCGTATAGTCCGTTTTTAAGCGCAGACTTTTTTATTCGAAGCTCAGCCTGTTTATGGGTGAAGTGGCTCGCACTTTATGACTTGGCCGACTTTGTTTGTGCCACAAGATTTGAAATGGTTGGAGACGATGGATAGCAGACAGAGTGTTTATTGGCACCAAGGCCTTTTTTTGCAACCACAGCACTTTCAGCATTTGGAGCAGAACCAAAGGGTCTCGCGTGAACCATTTGTGAGGATGATTAATCCATACCCTTGGGGTATCGAGCACATATCAATAGCTGACAGCGCCATTGGAAATCGTGTGTTTGAGGTGCGCAGCTTGAAAGCCCTTTTGCCCGATCAAACCTATCTCGAGTACCCGGGCAACACCATCATCGCTTCACGCTCATTTGATAAGTTATGGGACGATCCTGATCAACCTCTCATGGTTTACCTAGCCATCAGGCGTTTAACTTCAGCAGCACCAAATGTCACGGTTATTGATGCATTGCCTCAGGCCAGTGGGGTTCAGACAAGATATGCCTCTCTGTCCAATCCAAAATCTGAGCGCGATCTTTATGGAGATGGTTCGGAAGCATTGGTGCCAACCATAGTGCACGTGGCAAAGATAGTTTTTGAAAACGAACTAAAAAGCTTAGAAGATCACGAGGTAATGGCCATCTACCAGCTTGTTAGAGATGGTGAGCAGATTCGGACGGTGACACACTTTTCGCCTCCTTTAGTGGCTGTCGACGCGTCAGACTATCTGGTGCATTTGGTGCGCGATATTCGCGACGACATGCTTAGCCGATTGCGACAACTTGAGGAATACAAAAGTCCACGGGGTGTCAACGCAGAAGACCTTGATGCTAATTTTTTGATCATGATGCAGGCGGTTCAAGTCTTGAACCGCCACGTTCCGGCCTTGACGCACTTTATAGAGGCGAGGGGTTTGCATCCGTGGATTGTTTACGGTCAACTTCGACAGTGTGTAGGCGAACTCAGTACTTTTTCGCATCGGATTGATGTGTTTGGTCGAACGTCAAGCGATGATGACGGTTTGCCCGCATACGATCACGAGCGGTTAGGGGTTTGTTTTGCGGCGGCAAGAGACTTGACGGCTCGTTTGTTGTCAGAAATTGCGGTGGGTCCTGAGTTCCATGTGACCTTGCAATTGGAAAACAACTACTTTACTGGAGACATTCCTCAAGAGTACTTTGCGGGTCGTAACCGCTTTTATTTGATCTTGCAGTCTGAAGAGGCGCGCGACATACCAGCCCAAGACCTGTTGGCCTCATCTCGGTTGGCGGCTCCGAGTAGCATGTCGGATCTGATCGACTATGCCTTGCCAGGTATCGAGTTATTTGAACTGCCAGGCCCACCACAAGGGTTGCCTAGACGTGGCGACTCCCGTTACTTCCGAATAGAACAAGTCAGCGAAGAGTGGGGTCTGGTTCAGGAGCAGGGCGCTGTCTCTTTTTATTGGGCAGATGCACCTGATTCGATTCGCGTGATTGTGGTTGTGACTAAGGGTTGACATGGCTTTAACGTCTTTCTTCGTTCCCATCATGGCTTATGTTCAGGGCTTGCCGCGAGCAAACGATCCATCACCCGGGCAGGTGAGTGAGCAGTTGCAACAGTTCATCGCCAAGGCTCGCGAAGAGTCAGTGTCCCAAGAGATAGCTCTAGATAGATTTCATGAGGCGTTGTTTCCTGTGGTCGCTTGGATAGATGAGCGCTTGTCATTGTTGCCTGCGTGGCGAGCAGACAGTCAGTGGCGTGTGTTTATGTTGCAAAGAAAGTTTTTCAACACAAGCTTGGCCGGCGTACAGTTTTTTGAACGTCTCAATGCGATAGCGTCCGATGACGACGATTTGAGAGAGGTTTTTGTGACCTGTCTGGGACTGGGGTTTGTTGGGCGTTATAGCCAAAATCCGAACTCGCCCGAATTGATGCAATTGTGGCAGGACAACTACCAGCTTCTAAAGGGCACTCAGACGACACTGGATAGTGCCGCATCTGATAGCCTCTTTCCACAAGCCTATCGCACGGTCACTTCTACACCCCAACGAAGCCGTTTTCGCTTAGGGCAGCACGGTGCCACTGTGTTGGCCATTGTGTTGCCGTTATTAGTGGTTGTGGGCGTAGCGGCGTGGTTCGATCATTCGCTAACGGTTCAAGTTGCTGAAATCACGAGGAAATTGCCGTGATAAAAACCGTCTTGACTGCCTTGCTTGTCGTGGTGCTATTGCTGTTATTGGCCGTTCTCAGCTGGCTGGTTGTTCTATATCTCGAATGGCCGATTTGGGGTGCCATTGCCATATTTTTCGGTGTAATAGCCGTCTACCTTGGAGGCAAGGCCTTAAGACGCTTTTATTTGATTAGTCGATCAAAATCAAAGTTACTGGCGTCCGAGCGAGCTGCTGCCTCGACAAACATTACAGAAAAAGTCGATTATCGCTATACGCTGTCCAACAAGTACAAGGCAGCGGTTCAGTTACTCAAGGGCTCACAGCTGCGTCGGTTTGGTAACCCGCTCTATGTGCTCCCTTGGTTTATGGTGATGGGCGAAAGTGGCTCCGGTAAGACAACAGCGATCAGACGCTCGCGCTTGACGCCCATGCTTAGAGAGGCTGCCTTAGGCACTGAGATTAGCCAGACCGCAAATTGTGACTGGTGGTTTTTCAACCAAGCGGTTGTTCTCGATACGGCCGGTCGGTATGTGTCTCCTAACGGTAACGACGACGATCAAGAAGAGTGGGATTATTTGCTCGAGTTGTTCAGCAAATATCGTCCACGTGAAGGACTAAATGGCTTGGTTGTGGTCATTGATGCGCCGCTACTGTTAAGTTTGGACATCGAAGCCATTGAGCGTCGTGGACAGTTGATACGAAATCGCGTTGATCAGCTCATGCGCTTATTCGAGAAACGCGTGCCTATATATGTCATGGTCACGAAGTGCGACCAGGTGTACGGTTTCACTCAGTGGTCAGAATGCCTGAGCGATATCGAGTCGCAGGAAGCCATGGGCTATTTGTCCGACCAAAAGGCCGCGATTGATGATGAACAGCAATTTGCGACCGAAGCGGTCAAAGCCATGGCAAAGCGCCTGGAGGGGTTGCGCCTGGATCTCGCCATGCGTGGCCAGAGTCTATCGCCCGAGATGTTGCTGTTGTCTGGCGAGCTAGAACGGTTGATACCTGGGCTACGGTTATTTCTGAAATCCGCCTTTGGAAACAACCCATATTTAGAGCATCCTTACCTACGTGGCTTGTTCTTAACCAGCGCCCTTCAACAAGTGCCCATGGCTAGTAGGCTTGGGGAGTTGATCAAAGGGCCGGTGGATCAAGAGGATGCCGTTTTACGGCGCAAGGGACTTTTCCTTCACGATGTCTTTGCCCGAATCTTACCCAAGGAACGCGACGCCGCTCTGCCGGGGCAAATTGTCAGCCGCTGGCGACGGGTGACGGCCAATTTGGCTCTAGTGGCTTGGCTTTCGTTGTGTTTATCCGCCTTGGTATTTTTAGTGGTGTCCTATCAATCAACACGAGCCACTATTGATCGTCTAGCCAATGCGATTCCTTTTGATTTGATACAGACGACACAGAGTAAAAGTCAGGCTGCTGCAGACGGCGCTAAAAACGACGTCGAGCGACTCAATTCAGGCTTGGTTTTGGTTAATTTGATTTTGGAAGAGGAAAAAAGTTGGCGAACCCGCTGGCTGGCCTTTAGCCCTGAAGCGGAGAGATTGGAAGATAAGCTCAAGCAAGCCTATGTGACCCAGTTCCGAAAAATGCAAAGCACTGAAGGTAGTGGGGTGTTGGATGTCAAGCGTCTGTTGTCATCGACCAATCCAGCTGAAAGGGCGTATGCGATTTTGTCTTTGACGCGCTACATCAATTTGGTTCAAGCACGCGTGAACGGCGCTGACTACGAAACCATCTTAGCAATGCCGCAAGTGCCAAGAGAAATTTTGAAAGTCATCGAACCGAAAATCACCCAAAAGGTGGTGGTAGGGTTCGATGAGTTGCTTGGGGCCGCGATTGCTTGGTCGTCACCTGATGACCCTTACTTAGAGCGCGTATTGGCGTTAGATCGTGAGGTGTTACGCGGTGCAGTATTTAAATCGCCTCAAATGGAGTGGTTGGTCTCATGGGCCAATGATTTGCCCTCGCTGTCTCCAATTACATTGGCAGAGTTCTGGAAACCAGATGTCGCCAAACCCACGGGTGTTGAAATACCGGCCGGTTTGACGCTAGCGGGGCAGCAACGAATTGACGGCTTTCTGACTGAAATAGGTAAAGCGTTACAGAATGAACAGTCTTTTATGGTGCACCGGAATGATTTTAAACAGTGGTATCAGACGGAGCGGTTGACTGCTTGGCGAACCATGGCTTGGGAGATCATGCGGGGGGAATCTTTGATCGACACGGCGCCAGAGTTTCGCACGGTCATCGCAAGTATTGGAACTAAAAATAGTCCCTTTGCTTTGTTTTTTAACCGACTGTTATCCGAATTTGCAGCTTTGCCAAGTCAGGCCTCACCTTCTTGGTTAGAGTTTGCCCGTTATTACGTCAAATTGTCTAGCCAAGCGAGTAGCGGTAATCAAGGTTTCCGTGGAACCATGAATGTTGCAACGGCAGTCAATAGTGTGACGGGACAAGCGCTGCGAGAATCTGTCAGCCAAGGTAAAAACTTGGTGCCAGGCGCCATCTCTCAGGCTCGCGATGACATCACTTTGTTTGAGCGCTATGTCGGAAATCGACGCAAAGCAGTGACAGAAGTAATGGGTGCTCAGTCAGCAGCATTTAAGATGGCAGATGGATTTTTCTCTGGCTCGGCAGGTTCGACTGGAGCGTCTAGTTCGGGTGGTCAAACGGGCGTTGGATCAAGTGGCAATCCGATCTTGCTTGAAATGGCTCAAGACATAGATAAGTTCAAGCAAAACTCTCGCTTTCAGTCGCCCGATGACGAGGTGATTTGGCAGGTAGTGAAAGGGCCACTAAATACGCTAAGGCATTTCGCCTTTGAGCAAGCGTCGTGTCAATTACAGCAAGACTGGGAAAAGGACGTCATGTGGAAAACACAGTTGGCGATCAGTCCCGAAGAGGCGAGTACACAGTTGTTTGGCGATCAAGGTAGTGTTTGGTCGTTTGTTGATGGACCAGCTAAGAACTTCGTCAGTCGATTGGGCGGGGCCTTCGTGCCTGCGTCTCAATTGGGTGTGGAGTTTCCGTTTGCGCCTGGATTTGTGTCTTTCTTAAATCAAGCGGTTACCAGTCGGGTGAGTGAAGTGGTGCGCCAAAAGCTTGCTAAGTCTTCGACAGAAAAGAGCGCCAAGCTCACCCTTGCTGCTTTGCCGTTAGCGGTCAACCGTGAGGCAAAAATCAAGCCGTATGCGGCGTTGCTGTTCGTGCAATGTGATCAAAAGCAGATTGAGCTAAGTAATGTCAACATGCAGGCCAGTGACAGTTTTGAATGGTCTCCAGGCAAATGCGGTGAAGTCAGGCTCGAGATTGAAATTGACAACATGACATTGATTAAACGTTACCCAGGACCGACGGGATTGGCCACTTTGTTGGAGGAGTTCTCTGATGGGGCTCGTGTCTTTACGCCAGCTGACTTTCCGGCGGCTGCGGAGCAGCTCGACAAAAATGCAGTGCGCGAAATTACCGTCCGCTACGAAATGGCTGGGCGAGAGGACATACTCAATCTGGCTCGCGACTATGAGTACGTTATGGCGCAAACGACACCATCCACTCAGCCGGCTATTTCTCGACTGCAGATTCAGGTTCCCGCACGTGCCGGACGATGCTGGACCTCTTCGGTGGTGGCGCAACCATCGCTTACATTACCTCGTGTCATCGAAGAGCAAGCCAAGAAAAAAGCCAATCCGCCACCACCCCCGGCAGAGCCGCCGTTGCCGCCCGCTAAACCTTTAAAACCAGCCCCAACCAAAGAAATTGTTGTCAAAAAGGGTGACACACTATTCTCTATCGGCCGCCGCTACCGTGTTGATGTGATGATTCTTAAGTCACTGAACAACCTGAAAAGTGACAGCATTCAGGTAGGTGACAAACTTCTCGTCCCTATTTGGCAAAATCAGTCCAACTAAATGACAACGTGTAACCCACTGCACCGGATTTTTAGGTGTTGTGGGTTACGGGTTATGCATAGATGCGAACCGCCGAAGTTAGGCTAGCGTGTGGTGTGTGGCACAATTCGACGTGCATTTTTGTCATGGGTATGAGATGTTAGAAACCGAAGTTATTGCCTTTGTGCCAAGAACCCGAGAAGAAGTTGAGCAACGGCTACAAACGTTGCTTGCCAAAGAGCTTGGAGTCAGTGTTAAGCAAGTAGCGGTCACCATGGGATTATTGGCCGATGGGGCAACAGTGCCCTTCATCGCCCGCTATCGCAAAGAGCTGACTGGCGGACTCGATGACTCGGTACTACGTCAATTGGAAGAAAGACTCGCTTACCTAACCGAGCTCGAAGCTCGGCGCGATGTGGTGCTTGGATCGATCGCCGAGCAGGACAAACTCACGGCACCGCTGCTTGCAACCGTGCTGGCCGCTGACAGCAAACAGCGTCTTGAGGATCTTTACGCGCCTTATAAGCCCAAGCGACGCACACGCGCTCAAATTGCCCGTGAAGCGGGTTTAGAGCCGCTAGCGCATGCGTTATTCAGTGGTTTGATCTCAGGTACCCCATCTGAAATGGCACAAGCTTACGTCGACTCAGAGAAGGGCGTGGCTGACGTCAAGGCCGCCTTGGATGGCGCGCGTGACATTTTGACTGAACAATTCGCAGAAAACGCTGACTTGATTGCACACCTACGCGACATGTTGTGGTCGCGAGGTTTTATCTACGCCAAAGTTGTCTCTGGCAAGGAGCAAGAGGGCGCTAATTTTAGAGACTGGTTTGATTTTTATGAGGCTTTAAAACAGATCCCTTCGCACCGTATGTTGGCTTTGTTACGTGGCCGCCAGCAAGGGGTATTGGATTTAAAGGTCGGTTTATCGACTGAAGAAGATGCGCTCTTACCTCATCCTTGCACACGCGCCATCGCCCATTTTGTGGGGTTAGCTGAGGGCATTTTTGAGGCGGGTGCAGATGAAAGAGAGAGCTGGCTAGCCGATGTTTGTCGTTGGACATGGCGCGTCAAGCTGCTGATGGCCTTTGAGATGGAAATGATTACGCGCTTACGCGAAAGCGCGGAAACAGAGGCCATTCGCGTGTTCGCAGCCAATCTAAAGGATTTACTGCTGGCTCCGCCAGCTGGACCCAAGGCGGTCTTGGGGTTAGACCCCGGTATTCGAACCGGTGTCAAAGTGGCCGCGATTGATCGCACAGGCAAAGTAGTGGAGACAGCCACTATCTACCCCTTTGAGCCACGCCGCGATGTGACGGGCAGCCTGACCACATTAATGCGTATTGTCACCAGTCATCAGATTGAATTGGTCGCGATTGGTAACGGTACACACTCGCGCGAGACGGAAAAGCTAGTGGGTGAATTGATGAAGGCCAATCCAGCGCTTAATCTCACCCGCGTGGTCGTCTCGGAGGCAGGCGCCTCAGTCTACTCGGCCTCGGCGTTAGCCTCTGAGGAGTTCCCTGACTTAGATGTCAGTTTGAGAGGGGCGGTGTCTATCGCCCGCCGCCTGCAAGACCCGTTGGCTGAACTGGTCAAGATTGAGCCTAAGGCCATTGGGGTGGGTCAGTATCAACACGATGTCAATCAGCGTCAATTGAGCCACGGTTTGCAATCGGTAATCGAGGACTGCGTCAACGCGGTGGGTGTCGATGTGAATACCGCCTCGGTTCCGTTATTGACCAATGTGTCTGGACTGAATAGCGGTCTGACAAAAAATATCGTGACTTATCGTGATTCAAACGGCGCTTTCTCCTCAAGAGCGGCCTTAATGGCTGTGCCTAGATTTGGTGCCAAGGCATTTGAGCAAGCGGCGGGATTTTTGCGGATTCAAGGCGGTGAGAATCCGCTTGATGCGTCAGCCGTTCACCCAGAAGCCTATCCGGTCGTTCAAAAAATATTGGCCAAAGCACAAGCTGATTTAAAGAGCATCATGGGCAATCGACAAGCGTTACAAGGTTTGTCGCCCTCGGCATTTACTGATGAACGGTTCGGGTTGCCAACGGTACAAGACATTCTCAGCGAACTAGAAAAACCCGGACGCGACCCACGCCCTGAATTTAAAACCGCACAGTTTGATGACAGTGTGCAGTCCATGTCGGATTTGAAGGCAGGGATGGTGCTTGAGGGAGTGGTGACCAACGTGGCCAATTTTGGGGCTTTCGTGGACATCGGTGTCCATCAAGACGGGTTGGTGCATATCTCGGCACTGGCCAATCAATACGTTAAAGATCCACGCGATGTGGTTCGCACGGGACAAACAGTGACGGTCAAAGTGTTGGAGGTTGATGAGTCACGCAAGCGCATCGCGCTCACCATGAGACTAGACGATGATGTGATGGCTCAATCGAGCCATCGTTCGGGTACGTCGACTGATGCTGGCAACAGCAAATCCTCAGCAAAGCGATCCTCTCGCTCAAACGCTCAGTCTAAGGGGACTAAGGCGTCGCCTGCGTCCGCCGCCCCGACCGGGGCCATGGCAGACGCCTTCGCCAAGCTAAAGCGCTAGAGGTTTCAGACAGACCATTAGACAGTCTGTCTGAAACCAAACGGCATCAAATGTGGATGGGTGACTGATGAGTTACTGGCGACGCCCAAGCTTGCCTTCAATGCGCATGCGCAAGGCGTTGAGTTTGATAAAGCCAGCGGCATCAGCCTGGTTGTAGGCGCCACCATCGTCATCAAACGTGGCAATGGTCTGGTCAAACAAGCTGTCCGCTGAGTCTCTGGCTACGGTGTAAACGCTGCCCTTGTAGAGCTTCAGACGAACAAAGCCGTTGACGTGTTGTTGCGTTTGGTCGATCAAGGCCTGGATCGCACGACGCTCTGGGGACCACCAGTATCCGTTGTAGATGATGGTGGCATAGCGCGGCATCAAATCATCTTTCAAGTGTGCGACTTCGCGATCCAAAGTGATCGATTCAATCGCGCGGTGAGCTTTCAAGAGAATGGCACCACCTGGGGTCTCATAGCAACCGCGTGACTTCATGCCGACATAGCGGTTCTCAACGAGATCAAGCCGCCCAATGCCGTGTTGACCACCGATTTGGTTTAACCGTTCCAGCATGGTGGCAGGGCTCAACGCCTCGCCGTTTAAGCTCACAGGATCGCCGTGTTTGAATTCTATGTCGATGTACTGTGCTTCGTTTGGCGCCTCTTCGGGCGATACCGTCCAACGCCACATAGACTCCTCTGCCTCGGCTTTGGGGTCTTCGAGGTGACGGCCCTCGTAGCTGATGTGCAGCAGGTTGGCATCCATGGAGTAGGGGGCACCACCTTGCTTGTGCTTCATGTCTACCGGGATGCCAGCGGCTTCGGCGTAGGCCAGTAGCTTTTGGCGGGAAAGTAAGTCCCATTCGCGCCAGGGGGAAATCACTTTGATACCTGGCTCAAGCGCGTAGTAGCCCAACTCAAACCGCACCTGATCATTGCCTTTACCAGTGGCACCGTGTGACACGGTGTCAGCACCGACTTGACGCGCAATTTCGATTTGCCGTTTGGCAATCAGTGGGCGGGCGATCGAGGTGCCCAAAAGGTATTCACCTTCGTACACGGTATTGCAACGAAACATGGGAAACACAAAGTCGCGCACAAACTCTTCACGTAAGTCATCAATAAAGATGTTTTCTTCACGGATGCCGAGTTGCAGGGCTTTGGCGCGCGCTGGCTCAACCTCTTCACCTTGACCAATATCGGCCGTGAAGGTGACAACCTCGCATTGATAGGTGTCTTGTAACCATTTGAGGATGACGGATGTGTCTAACCCACCTGAGTAGGCTAACACCACTTTGTTGACGTTGCTCATGGAAAACCTTGAGAAAAATTTGAATGAATACCGGGGAGTGTGACGGTTGCTAGGCGCTCATACACACCCCCCTATGACTTTGATTTTAGCGCCTGCAATGGTGTTTGCAGTGAGGCTTCTTAACTAGACTTTGCCTAACAACAAAAACTCCATCAGTGCCTTCTGGGCATGCAAGCGGTTCTCTGCCTCTTTCCAAACCACACTCTGTGGACCATCGATGACC
>JAWOGG010000043.1:0-5444 GCA_046497085.1 Orrella sp. | reverse complement strand
TAAGCCAATCGGTATAAGTGTGACTTTGGACACTCACTAACTGCACGGCACCGGTCATATCAGCCAAGGGCTCAAGCAGACTGTCCAGTAGCGTATCGCTAGTGAACACTAATTTTGCATTGGCATCCTTGATAATCAAACTGATTTCGCGCGGATGCAGTTTTGCATTGGCCGGTACCGGCACCAGACCTGCCATCCAGCAGGCTAGTAGAGCTTCGAAAAAGGCTGCCCTATTTTCCATGAAGAGCACAACGCGATCGCCTTCAACGAGTTGCACTCCCGTTCGCAATGAACTGGCTAAAGCGCCAGCGTTTTGTGCCAGCTGCGCAAACGTCAATGTTCCGCTGGCACAGGTCACAGCGAGCAGTTCTGGATGACTGCGGGCCCGCGTCAAAAAAGACGTGACGATATTCACAACCCCCTCCCGTTTAAGTCTTTTATTGTGATTATGTTTTGCTAGCAGTTTAGACTTTAATCGCCCTAACTTCTGTTGTTGCGGTCCTTGCGTCCGCATCGCCACCATAAACGCCATAAATCGAATCAAGCCGCAACAACTTCAATGGCTCGCTCAGAGGATTAAGGCGTTTTAATCAAACGCTTGTCGAATCCGAGCGGACATACCTACCCGCTTGTCTATTGTCCTTGACTTGTCTATTGTGCTCAGACATGGCTCTAGAAGAAATCACGCTGAATAAGGCTTTTAGAATTGGCAATGATTTCAACCCGATTCATTAACTGTCAGCAATCAAAAGCCATTGCTAGCCTGCGCCGGCCCGACACAGCCGTCTGCCCGGTCTTAATGCTGAGCACCGTTTCCCAAGTCTAAAGATGACGCTGAAGAATAGCAGGAGGAAATATCCAAATACGGCAGACTCAATGCCGGTGACACCCAAAGTCAACTCACTGAATTGGCCTTGCTCCGAGCATTGACGAGCGTTAGTTCATCCCTGAGGTTACTCGATACGCACCGATTTGAACTCAGGAATGTGTTGGTCTAGAAGCCGATCAATTGTCCCGGCGTTGGGTTGATAGATAAACGGGCGCCTTGGGTATAGGCGATCGTTGACCCAGTGCGTTGACCAACCATCGGTTGTTTTTAAGCAAGCCACCGCAAAGTTACCTTCGAATTGAGTGGCACGTTTACTCAATTGCAGGCATCCGGTCACAAAAATATCGATATAGGACTGCACCAACGGCAATCGCTCGGAAGCTAGAGCCCGATAGTTTGGCTTGTTTACGTATATCCAGTACTGACCATTGTCAGGGATTTCAGACCCGTCAAGCACCTGAATCTGCTCAGGCGCCACACTAAAACGGCAGTAGCTAGATTCGCGCGCATCGGTCGCTTTAATGTCCTCAACACGCAAAACCTCATAAAGCGCAGCCGCAATCTGTGCGTCGTCTTGGTCAACCACACCTAGATAAGTGGTACTAAAACCAACGGGATTACCAGAGGCATTAAACGATCGTTCAAAGCCTGTCACGATCACTGGCATCGCTTCACCCGTATTGGGTGCGGTTCTTCGTCTGGATTCGTCTTCCATCAGACTGCCATAACCAATCGTAAACTGCTGCCGCTGCATATCTACCGCAGGGTGACAGGGCTGATTGGCCCAAACAGTGATTGGCACGACAAACAACAAGCAAAGGCGCAATAGAAATTTCATATATGAGTTCGCACAAATAGTTTTAAAAAAGACGGATTGACTAGCATTGACTATGTCGCAGTTGAAATGCTATCAGTGAGCATATCCTGCGCCGCTAAGCAGTGAAGGTAACTGAAGGGTTTTCTTATCTGAAAATCGTACTATGACAAAGCGGTACCAGGTTATGAACCGACGATCCGTTTCATCCAGCCAATGCTACACACCACACATTACAAAGGAAGGAATCCTCATGATCGACTCCTTACAGTTGACAAGACCATCGACAAAATCGCTTACCCGACGCGTGCTCGCTACAGCGACCGCTGCACTCATGGCGTTCACCCCAACCGCTTTTGCTTGCACTGGCTTAGCGCTTACCGGTGCCGACGGCAGCTACGTTAGCGGCCGCACCGTTGAATTCGGACTTCAGCTAGACTTGAATGCCATCTTTGTGCCGCGCGACTACGCTTTTGATGGCACGCGCCCAGACGGCAGCAAAGGCATGCCCTACAGCACCAAATACGCCATCATGGGGGTCAACACCTTTGGTGATGCAGCAGTGGTCGACGGCTTAAACGAAAAAGGCTTGGCCGTAGCGCTGTTTTACTTTCCAGGCTTTGCCAAATACAGCGACCCCACCCCACAAAACAAAGACACCAGCCTAAGCCCCACAGAATTTAACCAATGGTTATTGTCGCAATTTGCCACGGTCGATGAAGTCAAAGCAGGCATTGATGATGTCGCTATCGTGCCGACCATCCCCGCAGGGTGGCCAGTGCTACCACCGGTGCACTATGTGGTTTACGACACCGACGGCAACAGCGTGGTGATTGAGCCCATCGACGGCAAATTGGTGGTGCATGACAACCCCTTGGGAGTAGTTACCAACTCGCCTCCATTTGATTGGCACATGACTAACCTATCCAACTACGTCAACTTAAGCCCGCTTGGCACTTCACCAAAAGACGTTGATGGTGTCGAAATCCAGTCCTACAGCACGGGCTCGGGATTGGGTGGCATACCGGGCGACTTCACTGCCCCCTCACGATTCGTGCGTGCCGCTGTGTTCTCCGCGAGCTCAGTGCAACCCACCGATAGCGAAGACGGCGCCAAAAAAGTACTCCACCTTTTAAATCAGTTTGATATCCCGCGTGGAGCGGTGAGAACGCCAGAGGCCAAGGGCAAGACTCAAATCGAATGGACCCTGGCAACCGTCGCACGTGACCCAAAGACCCTGACTTTCTACTTTAAAACCTACGACAATCAAAACCTCCGCAAAATCAACATGGCGGCATTTGATTGGGACAGCAAAGAAATCGTTCAGATTCCATTCGCAGGCGGCCAGCCTATTGAGGATGTCTCTAAGACCGCAAAACCGCTCAAGTAAGTGATTCAAGTAAGTGGTGAATGGTTCGGTGCCAAGTGGTTGTGGCACCGAACTTTTTAAGCTTTGCGTATTAGGCGATGAACTCGCCGAGTCACTACCCAAACACCCAATACCACCGGTAAGATTGCCGCGCCGGTGATTGCCTCCGCAGAAAACGGCAGCCAGCTCAACCCTTTACCTGCTTGGGCCAAGTAATAAATCAAACTCACCACATAGTATGAAATGGCAGCAATCGACAGGCCCTCAACGGTCTGTTGCATGCGCAACTGCAGCGCCTGCCCCTTGGTCAGTTGCTCTAGCAATTGTTGGTTTTGTTGTTCTGTCGCGATATTGACCCGTGTGCGTAACAAATCGCCCGTGCGACTCACGCGCTTAGAAAGAGACTCAAGTCGCTGAGCGCTCGCAGCCACCGTCGCGATCGCTGGACTCAATCGGCGCTGCATGAACTCACCTAGCGTCTGTATCCCTTGCACGGGCGATTCGCGCAGTTCCACGACGCGTTGCAAGAAAATCTCGTGATAAGCCCGCGTGGCAGAGAATCGATAGTTGTGCGTCGCATTGGCGCGCTCTACGGCAGCAGCCAACTTAGCCAACTGTTCCAGTAAGTCATGGTCACCAATTGATTGTCTCTCTACATCGTGCGTGATTGAAGCCAGTGTTCTCTCTGCATCGCCTAATTCAGCTGACATTCGTTTGGCCACCGGCAGCCCCCTCAGGGCCATCATGCGGTAAATCTCCATCTCTATTAAGCGCTGGGCGATACGGCCGACACGGGTAGGCCGCGTTTTTGGTTGAGTCAGTACTAAAAACCGTTCCATGCCACTGGCATCTACTTTAAAGTCAGTCAGGACTAAAGAGTGTTGACGATTACCGAGCATGGAAGCAAAGACTGACTCATGACCAAACCACTCGCACCCTCTTTCAAAATTAGATTCCACCCCATCAACATTTGACTCGATGCTCAAGACAACGACCTCGACGGCCGATAATGTTTGACCAGGTACGCGCTTGATCCAAGCGGATAAGCCTGCGTAGAAATGATTAAGCATTTCTTTTACATGAATCAGATCGGGCTCTAGCTTATGCACAAAGGTATAGCGGGTAAATTCCGTGTGCCGCTCCCATTTCAGCGAACCCCACGGCTGTGGTAACTGCAAAAAATTGGTAGTGGGTTGAGGTGACTCAAGCACGGAAGGCTCAAGCTCGGCGAGGTGCTTTAGTTCGTCCTCAAGGGTGTGTTCTTTGTTTAAAACCGCCAAGCAAAAAGCCACAGCGGGCTGTTCAATTGAGCCTACAGGCCGAGCATGGACTTCATTGTGAAGGATCTGTCGCTCTGGATGGTCATTCGGTAGCATAAGGGGCATAGCATGAGTTAACCTGAAATTTGTCTAACAAGCAATTCCTTTAAGCAAAACCTCTTAGCAAATCTGCCGAGCACTCTAGGAAGCACCTGATGACTGATAACAACAAAGATTCCACACCTTTGGGCGATTTCCCCGCCCTCACTCCCCTACAAAAACAATTGCTCGGCGAAGCGGCCAAACACTCCGGCAAACTGATCGCCATCGGTGTGCTGTTGGTCATCTGCGGCACGCTCGGGCTGATTGCAGAGGTTGCTTTTTCTTATGCCTCTATCTCGATATTGGGCGCTGTGGCCTTTGTCGGTGGTCTTTTTATGGCTGCCCATGCCTTTCAGTCTAAGGGCTGGAAAACATTCCTCATCCAATCCCTATTTGCCGCACTCTATATCGGTTTGGGGATTTTTGTGTGGGTAGCACCGGTTGCTGCCCTACAAGGTTTGACCATTTGGTTGGCCGCACTTTTTTTAATAACCGGAGCCATGCGATTGATCGCCGCCTTCCAAAACGCCTCATTGGGTAACGTCTGGTGGCCTGCACTGTCAGGGATTCTCTCCGTGATCCTTGGCATCATGATTCTTAATAATTGGCCTGAAGCCAGTCTATGGGTGCCTGGACTGTTACTCGCTATTGAGCTTCTGTTACACGGTTGGGCATTGATTTTCCTGGGGCTCGCCATGAAAAAAGCCAGTAAACCCAAGGTCTAAAAACAACAAACCATAAGATTGGAGACTTAACAATGCAAGCTGCTTGGTATGAACAAAATGGTGCGGCCACCGACGTCCTCAAAGTAGGCGAATGGCCCACCCCGACCCCTGGTCCAGACGAAGTTTTGGTGCGAGTACACAGCTCTGGTGTGAACCCGTCTGACGTCAAGTCGCGCGCCGGCCGTCCCCCTATCGCGCCTAAAATCATTCCCCATAGTGATGGGGCTGGGATCATCGAAGCGGTCGGCTCCGGGGTCGCATCGACCCGTGTCGGGCAACGGGTGTGGCTGTGGAACGGTCAATGGCAACGAGCCATGGGCACTTGTGCCACCCATATTGCTTTGCC
>JAWOGG010000246.1:0-2659 GCA_046497085.1 Orrella sp. | reverse complement strand
CGTGGCCAGCTTGAAAGAAGGCCTGCTTTACTACCGTCGTCACCGCGAGAACTTTCTTAAGTACACCCACGAGATCATGGCGCAAAACAACCCAGTCACTGCAAACGATCGCGTCGCCATCGGGCAGTCGCCAATAACGGTAGTCGAGAAAGAGTCCGAAACTGAGACTGAGACCGTGGTCGATTAAGACTAGGTGCTGGTACCTGTACTGCTGGTACTGGCAACGCGCGAGTTTGACTTGCGGTTCTTATCATAAAAAGACCAGACTAGTCCTACCAAACAAACACCAAAATAGCCAAACATGATGTAACGGCCGTAAAAATCGGCGTTAGGTGTTACACCGGCGTACTGCATACCCAACCAGCCAACAAAGTAAGCGGCCAGTATTAAGAACAATGCCGCTTCTGCTTGCGCGCGCGCCTTTACGGCGATCAGGATAAACAAAAACCCAGTCAGCCAATTTGAGATCCCAAAAGCGCTTAACAGCACCAACTGGTCTTGGCCGTTTACGCTTAAGTCGAGATGGGCAAACGTGTCGTTGGCCCAGTGAATCAAATACGTGTGTGACAGACCTCTGAATAAATCGACCAACCCTAGAAAGAACAAGAAAATCGAGGCGATACGTCCAGCGACATAGGGTTTAGGTGCAGAGGTCATAGGGTTCTTTTGTAAGTGGACGGTTTCAAGTGTTATTTGATGCCACTACCTGCGAACTCAATCACAGACAGCACTACCAGTGTTGTCTGAGTGTACGCGTTGTGATGACTACCAAACTGACTTTTTTTAAGCGATAGAAAGAATTTGGCAGGGTTTTTGCAAAGGTTTTGCTGGGGCTTTGATAGAGATTATGGGTGCTTGAAGAAACGTCGTGCGATGTACGGACGTACCTTAAGCGTGGCCAAATAGCCGACTTCCATTAACCAAGTCACAGGCGCGAACTTGGCGATTTTGCCTGCCCAGCGCCAAGGCTGAGGTAGAGAACACCACAGATGCGCGAACCCGGCTGCGCCATCGTAGACTTGGCCAGTCGTAAGGTCTTTGACATGAAACCGTTTCAATAGCGTTTCTTTGTCGTAGCCCACTGGACAGCTCGGATTGTCCGATGCCACGTCCTCCCACAGCACTCGACCGCCAGTGTCGATGCTTCGGTAGTAGCCGATTTCTTTGGTGCACATAGGGCAAGCACCATCAAAAAAGACAGCGACCTCAGGCTTGGCTCCTGTATCGCCATCCATTGCCTGATTCGGATTCTGATTTGGGGTATTCATATTGAAAGTGTAAGCCCCCGCATCACTATCCTTGCCCAAGGCCTCACCGGTTGTGGGTGTAGCCGATGCGTGAAATTGTGTCTTAATGAGATCAAGCGTCAGGATCGAGTCTTTGCTGCTCGAAATAAGCAAAGATCAGAATCAAGCTGTTAAACATCATTTGCAAAAGCTCTTGGCGCCCTTCGGCGGTGATTTCAGCAGGGCGCATTTTGGGGTCAGGATGGTGCTCGTGAGCTAATACCATCATGGGAACCAATAGTTGGCCCAATTCTTCATCTTCGATGAAATCTTCCCAGTCGCCTTCTGTCATGGACACGCCCACCAAAAAGCCTTCCGCCCAATCATTGCCGGTCGGCTCGCCCTCTTCATTCATGAGCAAAACAGGTGCATAAACGTCTTCCGCTTCAAGCGCTTCACGTAAGCCCTCTGATACCGTGTTCCATTGGCGGGTAATGAGAGTCAGTATGTTCTTGGCTTGCTCAAGCTCTTCAAACCCATCGTCATCACCCAGGATCACTGGCAAATAGTGGCTAGGCATCACCATGGTGGGCGCACAACGAAGGGCGCAAAACAAGCCATCTAATGCTTCAAAGCTCGGGATTTCGCCATCCAAACTGGCTAAAAAAGCATCTAGGGTGTCAATTTCTTCATCTGTCAGCGGCTGGTTCAGGTCTTCGTTCATTGACTATTCTCCAAAAGCGGTTTTGACACTGTAGCGCACGTGGATGGCAAAGAAAACCGAACTTTGCGCTGTTTTTTATTCCCTATCCGCAAGCCCTCAGACTGAACTGACATCCGCTAGTTGCTGTCTGACCACTTCAGCCGATTTAAGATTGCCGTCCCTGACGACGACATACAGCGTGGTGGCTTCAATCTCGTCATTGGGTGGTGCGTTAGATACCACCTTGCCAGTTTGATCGATGAAGGCCAGCGGAATGCCGATATCATTTTCAATGAGTTTGGCAGCAATTTTTCCCCATCGACCTTTGACATTCACCGCGTAGCGCACGCACTCTTCGCCGTCGCTGTTAAACAGATCTTCAATCACTTGCTCAGTGCCCGGCGCCAAAATGGTTCTGACCAGTAGCTCGGGGTAGCTGCGTATAGGTCTGACCACGTGATCGGCACCTACTTGCAGTAAGCGTTGGCGATTATCATCGGCCACAGCCTCAGTGATTAATAGGGCGTTGGGATTGGCTTCGCGCACACGACTGACGATATCGAAATTAACGCTGTCAGACAGTGGGTCGTTGGCATCCGGGCAGAGCACGGCGATGATGGCCGCCTGCGCCAAGCTACTGCGTGCGATGGCCGTGGTATCGGTTATGTGCTGATTCACGTGAGCAACGTCCATGGCTCTGAGACTTTGCGGGATGCCATGTGCAAAGTGC
>JAWOGG010000206.1:0-17730 GCA_046497085.1 Orrella sp. | reverse complement strand
TATCAATGAGCAGGCGTCCAGATTGAATGTCATAGAAGCGAAACAGTAGTCGTGAAAGGGTGCTCTTACCGGCCCCTGTATGACCCACCACAGCGGTGGTTGTGCCGGCTGGAATGGTGAGAGAAAAGTCAGGCAGGATGGTGCGTTTGCTGTCATAGCCAAATCGCACGTGCTCAAACACAACCGTGGGACCGATGGCCGGATTGGCAATGATCAGTGGTTTGGCGTTAGGGCTATCCGCAATTTCTTCGTTTTCTTTCAGAATGGCGAACATACGATCGATGTCGGCAGTGGATTGTTTGAGTTCGCGATACACCACACCTAAAAAATTCAACGGCATGTAGAGCTGAATCATCAGTGTGTTGACTAACACCAAGTCACCTAGGGTTAGGCTGCCATCGGCGACTCCTGCGGCGGCGCGCCAGATGATGAGCACCAAGCCGGTGGTGATGATGATTTGTTGGCCAAGGTTTAAGGCGGCTAGCGTCTTTTGTGAAAGGATAGCTGCTTTTTGATAGCTCTGTAGACTTTCGTCATAGCGACGCGTTTCAAACGATTCGTTGGCGAAGTATTTGACGGTCTCAAAATTCAACAGCGAATCAATCGCTTTTTGATTGGCGCGCGTGTCTAGGTCGTTCATGGTGCGACGCAGGTGGGTGCGCCACTCGGTGACCATCACGGTGAAGATGATGTAAAGCGTTAAGGCAATGAGCGTTATTAATGAAAACCAAATGTCGTAGAAGTACCAGAGGTAGCCTAGAACAAGCGTGAATTCAATGAGGGTCGGAAAGATGCTGTAAAGAGAAAACGACACCAATGTTTGTATCGCACGTGTGCCACGCTCAATGTCACGGCTAACGCCGCCGGTTTGGCGTCCCAAGTGAAATCTCAGAGATAGGCGATGCAAGTGATTAAATACATTTAGGGCAATTTGCCGAACTGCGTGTTGTGTCACGCGTGCAAACAAAGCCTCACGAAGTTCTGTAAAGATGGCGGTTGATAGACGCAACAGTCCATAACCAATCACCAGTCCTATGGGGACGACTAATGCGGCTCCGGCTACCGTGTTGACATCAAGGGTGTCAATCATCTCCTTGAGTAAGACGGGTACGCCTAGGTTTGCAAATTTGGCGGCCACCATAAAAAGAAGGGCGAGCGCAACCCTACCTTTATAGGCCATGAGGTAGGGTATTAAGTCTTTAATCACCTGCCAGTCAGCACGGTGATAGGACGGCTTAGGCCCTTGTGTTGGGGTGTCTCTCACACCGGCCTCATTTAAGGGACATTGGGTCCGTCACCCCATCACGAATGGGTTAGCAATGTCTTTGTTGGTATTGATCCAAACGCTTTTGGTTTGCAGGTATTCGTAGATCATGGCCTGACCGTTTTCACGGCCAAGGCCGGAACGTTTGTAGCCACCGAAGGGAGACATGTAGCTCACCACCCGATAGGCATTGACCCAAACCGTGCCTGCACGGATGCGTTTGGACATGTTTAGAGCCCGGCCAATATTCTGTGTCCATACGCCTGCGGCCAAGCCGTACAAGACATCGTTGGCTAGGGCGACAGCCTCGTCGTCGGTTTTGAATTTGATGATTGACAACACCGGCCCAAAGACTTCTTCTTGCGCAATACGCATGTCATTGGTGACATCGGTAAAGATGGTCGGTTCGACAAACCAGCCCTCAGTGCCTTGACCACTCGCGGCTTGTCCGCCGAGCACACACCGGGCACCTTCGTTCTTGGCGACATCAATGTATGAAAGGATTTTTTCAAATTGAGGTTGGGTGGTGACAGGCCCCACTTGGGTTTTGGGTGACATGGGGTCACCCATGTTGGCTGTTTTAGCCAAGGCAAGTAGTTTTTCTACGACCTCATCATGGATGCTTTCATGCACCAAAAGCCGTGAGCCGGCCAAACAGGTCTGCCCGGTTGCCGCAAAAATACCTGACACAGCGCCTTTGACGGCGTTATCGATGTCTGCATCTTCAAAAATGATGTTGGGGGACTTGCCGCCGAGTTCTAGCGATACTGGCTTTAAGCCGCGCGCGGCAGCTTCATAGACTTTGATGCCGCCCATCTCGCCGCCGGTGAAGGCCACCCGCGCGACTTTTGGATGTTCAACCAAAGCGCTGCCGACTTCGTGGCCATAACCAGTGACGACATTTACCACGCCCTTTGGAAACCCGGCGCGTTCAATCAAATTCATGAATGCCAGCACCGAGGCTGAGGTGAACTCAGATGGCTTGATCACAATCGTATTACCTGCGGCTAATGCAGGTGCCAACTTCCATGTTGTTAGCAGTAGCGGTGAATTCCAGGGGGTGATGATGGTGACGACGCCCAAAGGTTCATGGTGCGTGAAATTGAACATGCCCGGCTTATCAATGGGTATGACAGCGCCCTCAATCTTGTCAGCCAAACCGCCAAAGTAGTAATACCACTGCGGCATGTACTGGGTTTGCCCATACATTTCTGCTTTCAGTTTGCCGTTGTCGCGTACTTCGATATCGGCTAGCCATTCCGCATTTTCTGAAATCAGATCACCTAGCTTACGAAGCAAGGCACCGCGTTGGCTGGCACTCATGTCAGCCCAAGGACCTGAGTCGTAGGCTTTGTAGGCCGCTTGAACCGCGAGATCAGCGTCTTGCGCGTCACAGCGTGGAATGAGGGCCCAAGGTTGTGCCGTGTAGGGATTTTCAGTTTCAAACCATTGGCCGCTGGCCGGGTCTACCCACTGTCCATCAATCCAGACTTGATATTTTTCCACGCGCTTCTCCCCAAAAACACTTGTTGATTTCTTTGATCATCAAGTTTAGCGATTGAACTTTCACAGTCGATGATACCAATACGCGAGCAGCGGTCTGTTTTTGTCCTTACGCGGGAGTCTTTTGCGCGGGGACAGCCTGCTCGACGGTTTGCTCTTCGGCCGGTGGCTGTAGTGGTCGCAAAAAAGCATCTGGCACAGGGCCCCGGCGTTTGAAGGTGAGGCGACCTTTGATGATGTAGGTCAGTGAGTCCGACTCGGATAAGGTTTCGACTTCCCAGGTGTGTAATGGTCCGTGGCCGGTCCAGTCTTCAACACCATGGGAGTCAACCACGCGCACGATGCGTCCGAGGTTGTCGGGAATGTCACATTTGACGGTAATGGCCAGATCTCCCAGTCGACAATTCAATGACATATTGGGCTACCTCATTCGCGTGAGTGTTTGGAACGTAACTGATTTAAAAACGATCAAACCATACGAACTAGTCCTCTCAAAGCAAGTCCCTCTATGCAAACTCACACACCAACCCTCAAAAAACCCAGGGGATCAGTCTTTTTGTGTGCGATTTGTAGTCCTTGTAAGTGGGGTAATGCTGCTCGAGCAGGTGTTCTTCAACGGCCAATTTAAAAATTAGCACAATCAGTAAGGCAAGCCAATTGAACCACGCCCACCAACCGTTAATCAGCAATGCACTTGCAGCTGCGAGTAGCAGAAGGCTGGTGTACATGGGATGTCTAATCCATTCATAGGGCCCGGTCGTAATAAGCTGTCCGTCGTCTTTGGGCTCAGGAATGATACGGAAGTTGCCAGGCCGATTGACAGTCAGCGTCCAGGCGGCAAGTGTGAAGGCCAGTGCCAACAAGATAGCAACCGCGGTGCTCCAACTCAATGTCGCCCAGCGTTGAAATATTTGCCAACCGAGCGTGGCGAGTAGACCAAATTGTGCGAAGACAAGACTTTCATTCATGGCAAATGACTAAAGAGAAAATGCATTAGGCAAGCGGCTGTAGGCAAGCGGGTGTAAATTGTCTTCCATCCTAACAGCTCAGCCTTGTTTCAATTTGTAAGTTTCCTATGGCACCCCTCTCCAGTCAGTGATAGGCTAGTAAGTACGGATTATGGTAGAAACTCACAGGTAAAACGCCACAACAGATCGGGTGACAGCTCCAGTGGCGTGCCCTTTATGAGTGCCTATTCAAAAAATAGGTAAATACAATTATAAATTATTAAGCAATTGAATTAATCTATCATCCTAGCAATCACCACAAGGAGATAGTGATGTCAGACCAAGGAATGTGTCCAGTTATGCACGGTGCCAATACGGTTGAATCGAACCGCGTCATGGCTTGGTGGCCCAATGCATTGAATTTAGATATCTTGCATCAGCATGATCGCAAAGTGAACCCAATGGATCCCGATTTTGATTATCGGGAAGCGGTTAAGACGATCGATGCCCAAGCCCTCAAAAAAGACCTGACCGAATTGCTGACAACCAGCCAGGCTTGGTGGCCTGCAGACTGGGGTCACTACGGTGGACTGATGATCCGGATGGCGTGGCACGCGGCGGGCTCCTATCGTGTGGCCGACGGTCGCGGTGGCGCTGGAACCGGTAACCAACGATTTGCGCCGCTGAATTCTTGGCCAGACAACGTGAACCTGGACAAGGCGCGTCGCTTGTTGTGGCCTATCAAAAAGAAATACGGCAACAAATTAAGTTGGGCCGATTTGATTGTACTGGCAGGTAACGTGGCCTACGAGTCGATGGGCCTTAAAACCTACGGTTTTGCTTTCGGTCGCGAAGACATTTGGCAGCCAGAGGAAGACATCTACTGGGGCTCAGAGAAAGAGTGGTTAGACGCCACCCGCTATGAGGGTGAAGGCGAGAATCGTGAATCCTTAGAGAATCCCTTGGCGGCTGTACAGATGGGCTTGATCTATGTGAACCCTGAAGGCGTGGGTGGCAATCCAGACCCATTACGCACCGCACATGACGTGCGTTTGACCTTTGCACGCATGGCCATGAACGATGAGGAAACGGTGGCGTTGACAGCCGGTGGTCACACCGTGGGTAAATGTCACGGTAACGGTGATGCCAGCTTGTTGGGTCCAGTGCCTGAAGGGGCTGATGTCGAAGAGCAAGGTTTGGGTTGGATGAACCACACCACGCGTAGCGTGGGTCGTGACACTGTTTCGAGTGGCTTAGAAGGCGCTTGGACGACCAATCCGACCACGTGGGATAACGGCTATTTTTATCTCTTGTTTACGTATGACTGGGAGCTAAAGAAGAGCCCAGCCGGCGCTTGGCAGTGGGAGCCGATCAACATCAAAGAAGAGGATAAGCCGGTTGATGTCGAAGATCCTTCCATTCGCCTGAACCCGATCATGACTGACGCTGACATGGCCATGGTCAAGGATCCGGAGTATCGCAAGATTTCAGAGCGGTTTTACAAAGATCCCGCTTATTTCTCTGAGGTGTTTGCCCGGGCTTGGTTTAAGTTAACGCACCGGGATATGGGTCCCAAAGCGCGCTACATCGGTCCTGAAGTACCTGCTGAAGATTTGATTTGGCAGGATCCAGTACCCGCAGGCAAGAAAGACTATGACGTGGCCGCAGTGGCCGCCAAGATCAAAGCCAGTGGCTTGAGCATTAGCGACATGGTCACCACAGCTTGGGACAGTGCTCGTACTTATCGTGGTTCGGACATGCGTGGCGGTGCTAACGGTGCACGTATCCGCTTGGCCCCACAAAAGGACTGGGCTGGCAATGAACCAGAGCGCTTGGCAAAAGTCTTGAAAGTGTTGCAGGGTATTGCCGATGAGTTCGGTATTAGCGTGGCGGACGTGATTGTGTTGGCGGGTAATGTCGGGATTGAACAAGCCGCAGAAGCGGCAGGTGTCAAAGTCTCGGTGCCATTCGCACCGGGTCGTGGCGACGCGACCCAAGAGCAAACAGACGCTGAGTCGTTTGAGCCACTCGAGCCGGTTCACGATGGTTTCCGCAACTGGTTAAAGCAAAACTACAGCGTCAGTGCCGAAGAAATGTTGCTTGACCGTGCCCAATTGATGGGTCTGACTGCCCCTGAGATGACTGCTTTAGTGGGTGGCATGCGCGTGTTGGGTACCAACCATGGTGGAACTGAGCACGGCGTTTTTACAGACCGTGTGGGTGCGCTGACCAATGACTTCTTTGTCAACTTGACGGACATGGCCTACACCTGGAAGCCAACGGGTCGCAATTCATATGAGATTTGTGATCGAGCCACAGGCAAAGCGAAGTGGACTGCTACACGCGTTGATTTGGTGTTTGGATCTAACTCTATTTTGCGATCCTATGCTGAGGTTTACGCACAAGACGATAACCACGAAAAGTTTGTCAAAGACTTTGTGGCCGCTTGGACCAAGGTAATGAACGCAGATCGTTTTGATTTGAGCGCATAACCAGAGCACTAACGTTCAGCAAAAATCGCTTTAATTTGCTCTCAACATCGCCCGATCCCACAAAGGTCGGGCGATTTTTTTGTTTTTTGTTTTTTGGTTGTTGGTTGTTGGTTGCTCAGTGCTGTCTCACACTTCAATAAGTCGAGGCGCCTACCCTTACCGCCTACATTCACCAGACATCTACCCTTTCCTCTAGGGTCGTGTATGATTAAAACCGTCATTGGGGAGTAGCCGCTCTACACAACGGTAGAGGCTCGCGTCAACACACTTGGTCATCGAGGCCATGGCGCGCGCGGTTCCATACTTGGCAAGACCTTTGGCTATTGCGTTTCCGATTCGACCGGACGGACGCGATAGTCATTCGTCTTGGATCCGGTCTTGATGCGGATTTTGAAATGGGAATGGACGCGTTTTTGGTTTCAACGGCGGTGGTCGCACTGGCCGAAATGGGTGACAAAACACAATTGCTGGCCTTCTTGCTGGCGGCTCGCTTTAAAAAACCCGTGCCGATTATTCTTGGCATTCTCGTGGCAACGATTCTTAATCATGGTTTGGCTGGCGCGCTCGGCACGTGGATTGCGCAGGCCGTAAGCGCTGAGTGGTTACGCTGGTTGTTAGGGCTGTCTTTTATTGGTATGGCCTTATGGACCCTGATTCCTGACAAGATTGAAGAAGACGAAACGCGGTTGACCCGTCGCTGGGGCATATTTGGGGCGACTTTGTTGACTTTTTTCTTGGCTGAAATGGGCGACAAAACACAAGTCGCCACGGTGGCGCTAGCCGTTAACTACGCTGCACCCGTAATGGTTGTTGTGGGGACGACCTTGGGCATGTTGATCGCCGATGTGCCGGCGGTTTTTGTGGGTGATAGATTCGCCACACGCCTTCCCATGCGTTGGATACACGGGGTGGCTGCTGCGATCTTTGCGGGATTGGGCGTTTTAACCTTGCTCGGCGTGGGTGCGTCTATCGGTGTGTGATTATGCGGGTGTCATGCAAACTGCAGCCTTGCTAGCCGGGCGTAAAGCCCGCCTTGCTGCATCAATTCATCGTGTTGGCCTTGTTCTAGGACTTGACCGTTTTCTAGGACGAGTATGCGGTCGGCTCGCAACACGGTGGCCAAGCGGTGGGCGATGGTGAGCGAGGTGCGTCCGGGCAGCACCGTATCAAGGGCTTGTTGAACCTCTCGTTCTGATTCAGCGTCGAGTGCACTGGTCGCTTCATCAAGCAGCAGGATAGGAGGGTTTTTTAAGATGGCTCGAGCAATTGAGATGCGTTGCTTTTGACCGCCTGATAAGCGCACCCCTCGTTCACCTAAAAAGCTTTGATAGCCTTGCGGCAGCTCAGAAATAAACCCATGGGCGTGAGCCGTGGTGGCTGCCGCGATCACCTCTTCATCGGTGGCATCAAGCCTGCCGTAGCGTATGTTTTCCATGGCGCTTGACGCAAAAATCACGGGCTCTTGCGGCACGATGCCGATCAATTGGCGTAGCTCTGACACTGGCCAATCGGCTATGTCGCGCCCCAAAATCTTGATCTCGCCGCTGCTGGGTTCGTAAAAGCGCAGCAACATGGCAAACAAGGTGCTTTTACCTGCCCCCGAGGGGCCCACGAGTGCATAGCGCCCGCCTTGTGGCACGGTGAGTTCGAGTTTGTTCATCGCCAGAAAATCAGGTCGTGAAGCGTAAGCGAACGTCACCGCTTTGAAAGCAATGGCGTCAGCTTTATCTGACCGTAGATCTTCTGTTGGTGAAGATGATGACGTGGGTGTAGGTGTGGGTGTGGGAGAGATGGCAAGGGCCGGTTCGGCTTGCATCAATTCAACCAAACGCTCTGTGGCACCGGCTGCGCGCTGCAGATCTCCCCACGTTTCTGATAGGGCACCAATTGAGCCCGCAATTAAGACGGCGTAAAGCACAAATTGCGTGAGATCGCCAAGCGAAATGGCACCGGCGGTGACTTGTTGCGCACCGATCCACAACACAAACACAATGACTGAGAACGCCATCAGTATGGTTGTGGCGGTTAACACCGATCGCATGGCCACTCTTTTTTTTGCGACAGAAAACGCCATTTCGACGGCGCCTTGATAGCGCTTTTGTTCATAGGGTTCACGCACAAACGCTTGAACGGTGGTAACAGCATTTAAGACCTCACCGGCCATGGCGCTGGTGTCAGCTACCTTGTCTTGGCTGGTGCGTGACATCTTGCGTACGTATCGACCCAAGGCCCAAAGGGGCAGCACCACCGCCAATAATAAAGAAATCATCACACCCGCTAGCCAAGCACTGGTTATCAACATCATGGTGATACCGCCGATGAGCATCACCAAACTGCGCAAGGCAATCGAGACGCTTGAGCCCACCAATGTTTGTACGAGCGTGGTGTCACTGGTCAGTCGTGACAGTACTTCGCCAGTTTGCAAGGTTTCAAAGTAGGCTGGGCTTTGACGCAAGACGTTTGCAAAAACCCGTTGACGGATGTCAGCCACCACCCGCTCACCCAACCAAGACATGACGTAAAACCGGCTGGCTGTCATGATGGCTAGCACCACCGCCAAAAGCAGCAGATTGATGAATTGTTGATTAATGGCCGTGCTCGTTAAGCCGGTGTCGACCAAATTGCGAAATGCCAATGGAACCGCCAGTGTGGCCGCTGCTGCTAGTAGCAGGAACAGGGCTGCTAAGCCCCATTGCAATTTGTAGCGAGACAGGACACGATATTCCCGCAACCAACGGGTCAGACTACTGAGTTTTGTTGTTTTATTCGCCATGTATGGCAGTGTAAGGGATGGTTTACGAGCTGTTGTCGCGTCGCGGCTAAATAGAAGGGAGACTTAAGTGACAAAGGTCAGGGGCAAAAATTAAGAACAAAAATGAAGAAAAACGCAACAGATGCGAGTTGACAGAACTCCACAGAAAGTTACACTAAGTGAAACATTCTGTAGAGTCATCGGTGTCGTTATGCCATCTCAACCGATACAGCAATTGATAGGGGAAATTGATCGGCTTGCCACGCCGCAGGCATGTCTTTTTACGCCCGATGATTTGCGGGCGTTATTGCCAAGTCTTTCTGATAGCGCGTTCAGAACCCTGCTTAGTCGGGCGGCAAAGAACAGTGCTTTACGTCGAGTTTGTCGAGGTCTCTACATTTACGAGCGCGCAAAGCCTGACCGTGGTCGTCTTCTGTATGCGGTCGTCAACAAACTGCGCCCGTTAAGTCTGAATTATTTAAGTCTTGAGTCGGTGTTGAGTGATGCTGGAGTTATCTCGCAAATTTTAATCAATAGAATCACGGTCATGTCATCGGGGCGTTCGAACATCATTGACTGTGGGCCGTGGGGCAGTGTTGAGTTCGTCCATACTCGCCAAAAGCCATCTGAGTTAGTTGGGCAATTGGTTTATGACACTGAATATGGACTTTGGCGTGCGACTGTTCCTCAGGCACTAAGGGATATGAAAGTAACCCAGCGTAACTTAGACCTGATTGATTGGAGTATTGCTGATGATTTTGTTTGACGAGCTAGTTGATCAAGCGTTGCAAAGCGCGCCCGAATTTGCGCCGTTACGGGTCGTTGTAGAAAAAGAACTACTTCATCATGACATTATGCGAGTGTTAAGCACGGCTGGATTGTTGACGCATCTTTGCTTCATTGGCGGTACGTGTCTAAGAGCCTGCTACGGATCCAACCGGTTGAGTGAAGACCTTGATTTCACGGGGGGCACTGAATTTTCTCGAGAACAATTGACCTCGATGGCAAGCGTCTTGGTGGAGAGCCTTAAAGCCAAGTATGGGCTTGAGGTTAGTGTCACGGAGCCTACACTCGAAAAAAACAACGTTGATACTTGGAAACTAAAAGTGCAGACTAGGCCTGCGCGGCGGGATATCAGGGCACAGCGTATTCACATAGACGTTTGTTCAGTGCCAAGCTATCAAGTACGTCCTATGTTGTTGCTCAACCCCTATGGCGTCGACATGGGTACTAACGGATTGGTATTAGGGGCGCAGTCGCGCGAGGAGATCTTTGCCGATAAGCTTGTTGCCTTTGCATTACGTCCCAACCGGCTAAAAAATCGAGATTTGTGGGACATCGCTTGGCTGCATCAGCAACGCATCAAGCCTGCATTGGAATTAATCGCACTGAAGTTGAAAGATCATCATGCATCGCCAGACGAATACCTCAAATCATTTGCACGCCGGGTTACTGCGCTAAGCGAGCAGCCTGAGATGGTGCAAGACTTTCGCGAGGAAATGAGCCGATTTCTATCAAACTATTTGGTCAAGGAAACCGTTTACTCAGATCCTTTTTGGGGATCGCTCTGCGACCTGATGGCAAGTTGCTTAGATCAGGTCAAGAGGGCGTTAGAAAAAGATGACTTTAAAAGCGCAGACAACACCTTTAGTCTTTAAGAGGAGAATCGTGAACATCGCCTTACCTTACAGGCGCAGTGGCTCTCCATAGCCTGTTAACTCAAGATAACCTCGACCGATCACTTGGTCGCCATCGAGTAATTCAACAGCGCCTTCGTAATAAAAACCACCGGTACTGGCGCGGGCATCAATTTCTTGGTCGGCCATCAATGGCTTTAGTTGCCATTGATGATTTGGGCTGTTGAGCGTAAATCCTTCTGGGTAGACCACCAGTGAGCGGGGAGAGCGCCAACTCCCAAAAGGCTCCCAGGTCATTGGCGACTGGCTATCGACCGGGTTACCTTGCGCATCACGCCAGTCCCACTCACTGAAAAGCGTTTGGCCAGAGTCATCTCGGATACGAAATGCCATCAAGCTGCCGCCGTCTAAAAGATTAATGCCTATCCAGTCCCAGCCGACCGCCCCTGTCATCAACAGGCTACTGGACCATTCATGATCAAACCAAGCTTTACCTGTCAGCGCCATTTCCTGAGTGGGTGAACGGCTACGAGAGGGATTGTCTTTGAGTGTCAGTTGGGCCGAGACATCCAGTTGGGGGCGGCTGTAGTAATAGCTCGCTAGTTCAGGTGAGGGACCTTTTAAGGAATAGCCGGCTTGACCGCGCAATACAGGATCGCCAGCTGGTGTGGCTTGCATCGACAGGGTGAAGTCAGTGGCAGGAACATAGATTTGATAGCGATCGTCAGACGTTCGGTTAAGCGTCCAATCCGATATTTTGAGGGCAGTATCTGTCGTCTCAAATGAGACGCCTGCCGGCCCCACACGACCGGCAAGCTCAGCATGACGCAACTTACCTTCGTCGGGTAAGGCCAGCGCGGCATGGGCAAACATCAATTGTTGGGGGGCAAACCGACTGGGGTTGTCGCCTGGGTGACGAGTACGGCTTCGAAAAAACGTGACCTGAAAACCAATCGCTTGTGTCCCTGAATCCAACCAACCGGTGAGGTACCACCATTCAGTACGAAACTCGGGATGGGCACCAAAATCTCTAGGAAACACCAAGGGGCGTGGTTGCACCGCTGGGTATGGTGATGCCTCATTTGACGCAAACACGGGTAGGGCAGTTAAAGGCTGAGCCGCTGAAAGAGCCAGCATTTGTTTTAACCAAGATCGGCGGGCGCGACTTTCCATCACCAGTCCTCACGTAAAGACAGAGCCAAGCGATCAGGCTTCAGGTTTCTGTGCGAAGCCCACACCGCTGCGGCGATGCCGAGCAAAACAATCAGCAACATCAAAACGATAACCGCGATCACCGGCAGACTGGTTTGCATGGTCCAGTGAAAGGATTGCGGATTAACGCGATGGATCAGTATTTGACTCATCAACAAACCTAATAGGGTGCCCCAGCAGCTGGCCACTGCTAGCAGCAGGCCAGACTCAATGGTGATCCAGCGAATGCGCTGTTTGGTTGATTGTCCCAAGTGATGGATGAGCGCGTATTCCTTCTGTCGCAATAGGGCTTGTCCGGCAAACCCGGCAGCCACAGAAAAAAGCGCCACCAGCAAAGCCGCCACTTCAAGTGCGTAAGTTAGAGCAAAGCTGCGATCAAAAATGGTTAGCGACAGAGCCCGTAAATCCGTGGCGCTCCTGAACCTTAGCTCTTCAAAGGCGGGAAACTCAGAACGTAAACGCTCCAGGACTCTGTCTGGGCTTGCGCCAGGGGATAACCAGATGGCAAGGTTTGTGCGACGCGTATCGTTGGTTAGGGCTTGGTATTTTTTAAGGTCTATGACGACTGAGCCGTGTTGACGCCCATAGTCACGAAATACACCAGCCACCCAAACGGCGAGCTCATCGTTAGGCACGCCAGCCAGTGGCAGAGAGTGGATTTGGCCTGGTTGCCATCCATACAAATCCACCATAGCCTCGGACACATAAACGACCGGATGCATTAAATCGTTATGGTCGGATTGAGGGACAACGCTGCCAGTGATGGGCAAGACGTCTGCTGCCCGTTCGATGGGCACAGGTCGGGCAATCAATGCGACTTTGGGTCGGTCTGACTGAAACAAAACATCTCGTTGTCGGGTGAACTCAACTCGCGAAATGCCATTTAGCGCCCCAATAGCTTGGGCGGTTTCAGGATCTCTAGCGAGCACCATACTTAAGTCGGATTGATTCAAGCTCGCATACAAATCGGCGGGCAACACTTGGTCAAGCCATTGGGTGACCGAATCTCTGAAACTTGCCACCATTACCACCATGGCAACCGTTAGTGCCAGGGCCGCCACGACGCCAGCGATTAATCCTGCCGCGCTAGCGGGCGCTTGCGCCAATCGCCAAATGGCTAAAGTCAGAGAAGACGAGCGGGTCTGATCGCGTAATAACAACCGTGACAACAAAGAAAAGCCGCGATAAACGAGCGAAGGCGTGAGCGCCAAGCCAGCGAAAAGTAGGAAGGCAATCGACAAATAGGCCGCAATCGGCAAGCCGCCAATCGACGGCATAAACGCGAGTATTAAGCTGACAATAGCCAGACCGATGGCTATTCGGTAATGCAGAACAGGTTTAAGCATCCGTTCGGCCGCACCGGCACGCAGTTGGGTGATGGGTGAGCCATGGGTAGCGGTTCGAGCGGGAAAGTACCCCGCTAGTGCGCCCACTGCCAGCGATAATATCCAAAACCCTAGTAACGCAAATAAATCGATATCGAGTGGCGGCACCGTGGCAGAAAAGTAGCCCGCACCAAGATCGCCACCGACCACTTGTAGTAACAGCGACGCCAGACCTAGTCCAATGCCGATACCTATTAAGCCACCCAAAGCGGCCACGATTAAGGCTTGGGCGAGCACCACGGCGAACAACCAATGGCGTTTGGCACCCAACACACTCAAAAGGGCTAATTGAGACTGCTGGCGTAAAACAGAAAAACTGATGGTGGTGAACACCAAAAAGGCGCCAGTGAATAAAGCGACCAGAGCCAACACGCTTAGATTGACCCGATAAGCACGAGATAGGTTGGACATGCGACGGTCACGATCGTCAGCAGTGACCAGCGTGAGGCCTAGGTTGAGCGACTCAATCTCGCTCGCCAAGTCATTAAAACTTGTTCCTGGCTCTGGCTGAATGTCCAAACGGCTTAACTGCCCAAGGCCATTGAGTCGCCATTGGGCTAAGCCCAAGTCCATCACCGCAAGGATTTGACCGGCCGCACCAGGCACCAGACCGGCAACGGTAAAGGTGGCCGGTTTGCCATCTACTGAAAGGATGAGACGGTCGCCAACCGCAACGTTAAGTGCCTGCAGTGCCGCTCCCGACAAAAAAACCGCTTCCCCAGAAAACAGCTCTCGAGCTTGCCCTTGCGCCACAGAAGGCATCAAAGAAGGGGTTGCATTGGCCGCACGGAAGATATCAATGCCCAACACGGTGAGTGATTGCACGCTTGTGGGGTCAGTTGCCGAGGCCTCAGGGCTCGTTTGCTGACTATTGAGCGGTTCTGTTACTCGCTGCGTTACTCGCTCCAAGACTGGGCTGATGGCACGAATGCCTAGGGTGTGCTGGCGCGCAACGATTTCATCGAACACCTCATCGGAAAAATCGCCAGTGGATGAGACCAGCTGAGCCGACGCCTGGCCGTTGACCAAATCCAAGGCGCGCCCGAATTCGCCGAGCGCTGAGCGATTGACGGTGTGTATAGCCACTGCCAAGGCAATGCCTAGGGCCACTGTAAAACCGGCCACTAGCCAACGTCCTGGTTGTGCTCTGAAGGCAGAGGTTAAAAGCCAAAAAAACAGCATCAGCCTGTCAACACAAAACGTCGGTCTAGCTGTTGAGCGGCCTCTAGAGAGTGCGTAACCATGACCAATGCAGCGCCATGGTCGCGGCAGGTGGTGCAAAGCAAATGAAGTGCTTGGGAGGCTGTTTCAGGGTCAAGGTTGCCCGTGGGTTCGTCTGCTAGCACCACTTCGGGCTGGTGTACCAAGGCGCGCGCCAAGGCAATCCGCTGCTGTTCACCACCTGAGAGTACTGAGGGGAACGACTCTAGTGCATCGCCTAATCCTAATGCATTTAGTAATGCGAGCGCTTGAGACTTGGCATCAGCGATCGGGAGTCCGGCTAATAAGCAAGGCACCATGACGTTTTGTAGGGCGTTTAGGTGGGGCATGAGATGGAAGGCTTGGAACACAAAACCAAAGGTGTTTCTACGCAAGGCGAGCCGCTCGCCGTCAGACATTTGATTGATGTCCTGACCTTTAAAAAGCATGCGTCCTTCGTCAGGTTGCTCTAAGCCCGCCATCAAATTGAGCAAGGTCGACTTGCCCACGCCAGAGGCGCCTTGCAAGGCCAGTTGCTCACCGGCTGCGACTGACAAATCGAGATCGCGAAACAACCAACGTTGCGCACTAACGCGTCGCGACAGTCGTTCGGTTTGAAGTAGGGTCATGGTTTCATGATTGCGCAAAAGATCCGTTGATACCCCGTTTATAGGTTCAGTCTGTTTTGCTTGCAATTTACCACCAAGGCCATTCAACTCAGGTTAGAACCGTGTGTGGGATTGGGGTTGAACGGTGGGCGAGAAATGAGAAATGAGAAACGAGAAATGCAGGGTGTCTATCAATCTCTTGATGGATCGGGGCGGTCTTTCTTTAGGATGCCAAATGGTGTCCAGGCCCTGTCTTCTAATGCGGCACGGTCATAGTGACTTAAGCCCTTTGATTCGGTATCTGACGAACTGGCTTTTCTGTGGAAGTAGGAGGAATCGAAATGAATAGCGGTCGCTTGATAGCGAAGGTCCTTAATCTTGATGCCTGCTTTTAAAAGCCGCCGTTGCAAGTCAGAGTCTTCCGCACCCCAAGGCACAGTGTGTCTCTCGTCAAAGCCGTTGATGCTTAATAGGTCGGTTTTTTGAATGGAGAAATTACAGCCAACAATGCCCCAGCGGTGAGTCGTGAATTTATGGGCAAGGCGAGTGGGTAATCGCAAGCCTTTTTCAATGTTTCGAGCTTTGCTCGTCATTGACCACAATAAAAACCGGGCAGCATGTTGCGACATCACGGATTCAGGCTTGGTGTCATCCAGTTCATTAATGGCTTCTCTAAAGCAGTCGACTCGGCGGCCTGCCGAACAGAACCCGGACTGTGAAGCCAGTAAGTGGTCATCGATAAAATGGGCTTGAGGAACGCAATCGGCATCCACAAAGATGAGTATTTCCCCTTGAGCCTGCAAGACAGCCCGATTCATGATGATGGTTTTTCTGAAACCGGCGTCTTCGTGCCACAGATGCTTGGAGGGGAACGGACAGTCGTCAAGCAGTTGTTTGACTTGACTGACCGCCTCTGAATTAGAGCCGTCATCGGCAATGAGTACCTCAAACTGCCCACGGTATTGCGTCGTTAGAGCTCGCAGAGTCCATCGCAACAATGGCACGTCGTTGTAAAAAGCCAAAATGACGGTTGCTTGGGGGTTCGGTGTCATGGATAAATTAACGGTGGTGAGTGCGTAGTTTATCCGAGTGCTTTAAAGCAAAACAAATTTGATCCTGATATGACCTCGCGGGCTGCAAAGCAAAGCGCCGGCTTCAAACAATAAAGCCGGCATCGAACTCCTTTCGATGCCGGCTGGTAAAAATAAACATTATTTTGGAACAGCGTTACTTTTGATCAGCATTACTTTTGATCGGTATGGCTGTTAATGCCTAATGCTGTTCTAGGCTGGGGCGGTTTGCTTGTTGCGACCTAGCATCAAGGTGATGCGAAGGGCGTCCCATATTGATGGCAAAAGGACGATGGACACGGGTACGGCAGTCACCACAATAAAGCTTTGTAGTTTGCCAATGCCGCCGGAGTCGCTTGAAATCAATATTAGTGACATCACACCCATGGCCAACCCCCAAAACGTCCGTAGACTCGTTGATGGCTCACCTTTGGACATGGTGGTTGAGATGACATAGCTCATAGAGTCGCTTGTGGTGGCCACAAACAGCATGGTGAGCACTAAAAATAAAATCGACAGAAATAGGCCCATAGGCATGGCTTGCGTGATGGCCAATAATCCAGCCGGCAGATTAAAGCCTTCGAAGGGAGTCGAGATGATGCCAGGCTGTGCGATTTCAAAGAAGATGCCCGAGCCGCCAATGATGGTGAACCAGAAGTTGGTGATGAGTGGGGCGGCAATCGACAACATCAAGATGATTTGTCGAATCGATCGACCACGACTGATGCGGGCGATAAAAATAGCCATCAGCGGGCCGTAGCCGATAAACCATCCCCAGAAAAAGACTGTCCACCAGCCAAGCCAACCGGGTTCGGCAAACAAGCCGGCGTCACCACGGTACATGGCCATCTCAAAGAAACTACCAAGGTAAACCTGCATACCGCCAAAGAAACCCGCCAAGATATCAGTGGTGGCGCCAGCAATCAGCATGAAAGCGAGTAGTACAAAGGCCAATATCACATTGATCTTGGACAAAAGTTGGATGCCTTTGGCCAACCCAGTGATAGCGGAAATCGTATAAACGCTTACCAAAGCCAAAATCGTCACGGCTTGCGTCGCAAAGTTATCAGGAATACCTGTTAGCGCATTCAGTCCATAAGACATCTGCAAGCCTAAAAATCCGATCGGCCCGACGGTTCCAGCTACCACGGCAATGACACAGGAAGCATCGGCGATTAAGCCAATCGGGCCGTGCAAGGCACGCTCACCAAACACGGGATAGAGCAATGTGCGTGGTGCCAACGGCAGCCCGAGGTCATAGTGGTAGTGCATCAACATGACGGTGGTTAAAGAACCAAGAATCGCCCAGGCTAAAAAGCCCCAGTGTAGGTAGCTTTGTGCCAGCGCGACATCGGCGCGTGCTTGCAGGTTATCCCCCAAGTCGCCAAATAATGGCGGGGTTGAAACAAAGTGGGCGATGGGTTCGCCCGCTGCCCAGAACACGCCGCCGCCGGCTAGCAGGGTGCACATGATCATGGCACCCCAACTAAAGGTTTTGAACTCAGGGGTGGAGACACCGCCCATCAGGGTTTTACTGCCTGGTAGTACGCAGAGGAACAGTCCTATTAAAAAAGTGGCCAGTAGCAATATCTGCCAGTACAGCCCGAGATAGCGCGCTGAAACTGCGAAAGCGCTGTCAACCATTGCGGATAATCCGGCG
>JAWOGG010000187.1:0-2538 GCA_046497085.1 Orrella sp. | reverse complement strand
CGACGTATAACAAGCCCAGCAAAATCAACTTCTTAAATAAACCAGGTTGCTTTAGAGGCTCAATCCACAGGCGTGGGCTCATCTGTTTCTTTGCATGGACATCACGCGTGATGGATAAAGTCACATAAGTGATAGCTGGCATGAGCGCGATAAAGATAATCGGGCCGATGGGTGCGCTCAGAGTCCCAAATATCAACAGTAAAGTGATGAACATTGCCCAACTGAACAATGCCATTGGCTGAAGACGAAACAGTCGCCATCCGGCATCTATCCAGAACCAACCGGCACGCGCGGGTAGTATGACTGCTTGCATTAATCGTCCTGCAAAAGGGTTGGGAATGGCTCACTGAGTCGTAACCGTAACACTGTCTCGAAATGTGTTGGGTCATGGGCCTTGAGTGTTTCGGCTGGGCGAGGCCGGTGGTAGTCATAAAGCCTTGATATCCAAAAGCGTAACGCAGCTGCTTGCAACATGTCAGGCCACACTGCTGCTTCTGCAGATGTAAACGGACGCACCGAATGGTAGGCTCGCAGAAAGGCCTGCAACTTTAAGGGGTCTAGTTGATTGCTTTGGTGATCAATACACCAATCATTAACCGCGACCGCAACATCAAACAACCAGTTATCCCAACCAGCAAAGTAAAAATCAATCACGCCACCCATGACGACAGTGTCGTGCGTTGCGGCAAATAAAACGTTGTCCCGAAAGTAGTCACAGTGCCCTGGGCCAAAGGGTAGTCCATCAAGCCGACCCGAGGCCTGAAGCGTCACTTGATGGGCTAAGGCAGATGACAAAAGCGTCTCTTGGTCAGCAGTCAAATAGGGCGCGATAGTGGGTGCGGTGGCTTGCCACCATGACAGACCACGCAAATTGGGTTGTTTGATACCGAAGTCTTGTGCCGCGATGTGAATTTTGGCCATCGTCTGGGCGGCAAGTGCACAATGGGTTGTAGATGGTTCTTTTACCCATTGTCCCGTTAATCGGGTAACAATGATCGCGGGCTTATCGTGCAGTGTGCTGATACGAATGCCGTCAACACGGGTTTGCGGCAGTGGCACCGGCAAGTCCTTTTGTGCCAGGTGATACATGAGCTCGACGTAGAAGGGCAATTGTTCGTGTGTGAGCACTTCAAACAGCGTCAACACGTATTGGCCTTGAGTCGTGGTCAAAAAGTAATTGGTGTTTTCTATGCCGGCGGAAATGCCCTGTAAAGAAACAAAGTCGCCTACCTGATAGTCAAGCAGTAAACGTTTTGCATCATCGTCACTAACCGGGGTAAATACAGCCATTTGCCGCCAACAAATTCGAGAGTCGCCGCAAGGCGGATGCCTTGACCTCGCCGATTGTAGAACACTCTTGTGGGTCGTCTAGAGAGGGGAATTTCGTTGTGGGTTGAATGGCCTGAATTTTGAGGCCAATTTGTGATTTAAGCGTCACCAAGGTTCCCAAGTGCTCACGACAGCTCCCTACATTAGAATGACAGCCATGACAGCGATTAACCCTATCGATTCAGCCGCCTGGCAACTCTGTGTAGCCCCCATGATTGACGTTACAGACCGTCATTGCCGTTACTTTCATCGACTGCTTGCGCCCCAAGCTCGCCTTTATACCGAGATGATCACCACGGGCGCGTTGATGTTCGGTGATCAGGCTAGGCATTTGGACTTTGATGCAGCCGAGCATCCTGTCGCCCTACAACTAGGGGGTAGCGACCCAACGGCCTTGGCTGCAAGTGCCAAGCTTGGTCAGCAATGGGGTTACGACGAGATCAATCTAAATTGTGGCTGCCCTTCAGATCGCGTTCAAAAAGGTGCGTTTGGGGCTTGTCTGATGCGTGAGCCAAAGTTAGTGGCTGACGCGGTCAAAGCGATGCAAGATGTGGTTGATGTGCCCGTCACGGTTAAGCACCGTCTTGGGTTAGATGGCGAGACGGATTACGATTTTGTGAGGGACTTTGTCGGCGAACTGTTTGAAGCGGGCTGTCGTGTGTTTTTGGTGCATGCCCGCCATGCCATCCTCGCGGGCTTGTCTCCTAAAGAAAACCGTGAGGTACCGCCCTTACGTTATGAGCAAGCCGAGCAGCTAAAGAAAGATTTTCCACAAGCTGTGTTCGTTCTGAACGGCGGTTTGAATACCGTATCTGAATGCGCTCAGGCATGGCAAGCGTTTGATGGGGTTATGCTCGGACGCGCCGCTTGGCACGATCCTGCGGTTTTGTCGTCACTTTCACAGTATTTGGGGCATGTTGATAGGGCAATCGACGAAAGAAGCTTAATTGATAACTTGACAGAATATGCGGCTCAGCAAGTCGCTCGTGATGTACCGCTTCGGGTATTGGTCAGACCACTACTAGGGTTGTGGCAGGGCAGACCCGGTGCCAGACAGTGGCGTCGTTTACTGTCAGACCCTAGCGCACTGAAATCCAATGATCCTAAGCTTATAGAACAAGCATGGCGTTTAGTGGGCGAACCCATTAAAACAGGCTTGTTTTAATGGGGTTAATGTTTGACTGGCGATGGACTGGGACTAGCGGTTCT
>JAWOGG010000103.1:0-10819 GCA_046497085.1 Orrella sp. | reverse complement strand
TTGCTGGTTCTGGTTTTGGTGCCCCTATACGCTTGGTTAGCCAACGATGTGTATGTGCTGACTTATTTTGGGCGGTTGCTGATTTTTGCGTTGGCTGCGGTGGGTCTGAATCTGATCTTGGGCTTTGGTGGCATGGCCAGTTTGGGTCATGCCATGTATTTTGGCTTGGGTGCTTACTCGGTCGGTGTGCTGTCGACTTTGGGACTTACCAATGGATGGTTACATTTGTTGGTCGCGATCGCAGTCGCCGGTGCGGTGGCCATTCCGGTCGGGTGGATCGCATTAAGAACCCATGGCATGGCATTCATCATGATCACGCTCGCGTTTGCTCAGTTGTTTTTTTACCTATTTGTTAGCTTGCGCGAATTCGGTGGGGATGAGGGCTTAAGCCTTGCGCAACTCAGTGATTTTGGGGCTTTGACGGGTAACAAATTCGCCATTTATCTGTCGGTATTGGTGTGCCTCGTTGGCGTGCTGTGGTTCTCTAGACGATTGGTGGGCTCGCGATTTGGCTTGGTTCTGCGGGCCTCGCGTTTTAACGAGGCCCGGCTTAACGCTTTGGGCACGGCCAGCCGTCCGTATAGGCTAACTGCCTACGTGATCTCAGCCCAAATCTGTGCCGTGGCCGGCTTTTTTATGGCCAATTTAACCGGCTTTGTGTCGCCGTCGTTGATGAGCTGGTTGGTGTCAGCCGAGTTGATGGTGATGGTGTTGTTGGGTGGCATGGGCACGGTGTTTGGACCGGTGATTGGCGCGATCGGATTGCTATTGATTGAAGATGGTTTAAAGATGCTGACGGTTCATTGGCCTTTGATTCTTGGCCCCCTTATTGTTTTGGCTGTGATTGTGCTGCGCCAGGGGCTGTGGGGGCTGTTGGCGCCTAACCAGATGACACATAAAACCACACAATCGAAGAGAGGGCAGTGATGTCAGGCCAGGCAGTCAAAGCAAAAAGATTGGCCACCACACCTTTATTAAAGGTTGAGTCCCTTCAAAAGAACTACGGCGGCCTGTGCGTCACCGACCATGTCGATCTCTGTATTAACTCCGGTCAGATTCATGCGCTGATCGGTCCTAACGGTGCAGGCAAGACGACTCTGATTAACCAAATCACGGGTACTGTTGCAAGTGATGCGGGTCGTATTGAGTTCAGGGGTGAGGACATAACAGACTGGTCTGTTGCCAAACGGGCTCGCTTAGGTATGAGTCGCTCATACCAGATCAACGCCTTGATCCCGAGTTTTAGTGCAGTCGAGAACGTCTTGTTATCCGTGCAGGCCGCTCAAGGACATAACTTTCACTTTTTCAAGCCTGTTCTGAATGAGCGTCACTTGCTTGAGAAAGCGCATGCTTTTCTTGATCGCGTTGGTTTTGACGTCGATCGGCAGCATGCTGTCACCGCATTGGCCTACGGGCAGCAGCGCCTGATTGAAGTGGCTATGGCGTTGGCGACCGAACCTGTCTTGTTGTTACTTGATGAACCAATGGCGGGTCTAGGCCCGAGCGAATCTGAACGCATGATTACTTTGCTTGCGGACCTTCGTGATCACTATGGAATGCTCTTGGTTGAACACGACATGGCGGCGGTGTTTGCATTGGCCGATCAAGTCAGTGTGTTGGTGTATGGACGCGTGTTGTTGTGCGATACCCCTGAGCACGTTCGACAGAGTGACCAAGTGCGCGAGGCCTATTTAGGTGACGAGGATTTGGTATGAGTGCAACCGCCCCTTTATTAGAACTCACGCATGTCCAGACTGGCTACGGGGCTAGCCAAGCGCTGTTTGATGTTTCCCTTACGCTGCCTGCCGGTCAGTGTGTGAGCCTGCAAGGTCGTAACGGCATGGGCAAATCCACCACGATTGCAACCATCATGGGTTTGTTGCCCTGTTGGCAAGGGGATATCAAGTGGAAAGGTGAGAACGTGGTTGGCAGTGAGCCTTACGAAATGGCGCGGTTGGGTATCGGATTGGTGCCAGAGGGCCGGCAGGTATTCCCCAATTTGACCGTTTGGGAGAATTTGGTCGCAACCGCCGCTAAGCCTGTACGCCAGGGACACACAAGCAGCGAGTGGACGCTAGAGCGCGTGTTGGCCTTGTTTCCGAAGTTGGCTGATCGCAGAAAAAACTTTGGTCATCAGTTATCGGGTGGCGAGCAGCAAATGTTGGCCATTGGGCGTGCACTCATGACCAATCCACAATTATTAATACTAGATGAAGCCACCGAGGGATTATCCCCCTTATTACGGCAAGAAATTTGGCAAGCATTGGCTAGCTTGCGCCAAGAAGGACTGTCCATCTTATTGACGGATAAAAACGTCAAACAGTTGTTGACGCTCTGTGATCACCACGTGATTCTACAAAAGGGTCGCACTGTTTGGTCGGGTAATTCCGCGCAGTTTCATGAAGCGAGTGAATTAAGACAGCTGTATCTGTCAGCCTGACGTTAGGGTTCAGTCTGTTGTCCTAGCGAATTTTCGGGCGCGCCCGACTGTTCCCGAGGACGCACACCAAATGCGGTGACTAGTCCAGGTAACACTGATGTCGTGGCGACCAAGCCATACAAAATGCTGGCGGCCACAGCTGCTTCGCTACTGATGGCCGCCATTGGCCAAAGAGTGGCTGCCGCACTTTCGCGCAGACCCCATCCGGCCACTGAGACCGGAAGCGCCATGACCATTAAGGTCAAAGGTAACACCACAAGCGCTGAACTGAGCGAAGAAAATGAGACGCCAATGGCAGCCGCGCAGGCAGCAAATGCAGCGAGGCTGCAGAACAAGATAACAACGGTCAGAGAGAGTTGTCCAGGCCAAGCGTGACGGGTAAACCAAGCCTTGCGGATGGCATGGCCAAATCGTTTTAACCAACCGGGCCCTCTCCAAAGCAACAGAGCCGCAACTACCATAACGACCGCCAATCCCAGTAACCAATGATCCCCAAATGCCGTGCCTGTGATGGCTAAAGTCAGCACCGAAATCATGGCCACTTGTCCGGCCAGACGTTCAATGACGACCGCGCTGACCGCGGTGCCCAGTCCTGCCTGTGTTCGCCCGCGCCAAGCGCGGCCCGCATCACCAAGCACCCCTCCAGGTAGTGTGAGGTTGCAAAGCATAGATAGGTAGTACTCACCAACAGCGCGTCGACGCGTGAAACCTTGTCCCAATTGATGTGCAGTTAATTGCCACCGAAAGGCTGAGGCAATCAATTGCACGCTTAGAAGCACCAAAGCCAAGAACAGCCACCAACCATTGGCGCGGCTTAGCCAGGTCAAGATCTTTTGCCCGTCAAGCCATTGCCACAGAAGTCCCAAAATCAAAAACGGAAATGCCACACGCATGGCGCGTTTGAGCCAATTGAGCTGAACGTTGTTCATTGGGTGACACCGTCGCTAAAGGCATGCAGAAACTCATCACGGAAGGTGTCCATGCGCCAAGGGGTGAGCGTTTCATCCGGTATCAAGCCGTCTGTCCAGCCCCAGTCATTGATGCGCGCCACTAACTCAGGCGGCCCCAACACGTGCATCGCAACGGTTTTATTGGGGTTTTGCGAGACGAATCGGGCGGGCTCGTGGTCACCCACGATGATGATGAGGGGAGGATCGTCGGCGTGTTGTTCTGCATAAGAAAACACGGTTTGTAAGCTGTAATCAACGGCCTGGCGGAACTGATCGCGTACACGATCTTGGTCGCTCCAAACCTGCTCGGGTGTTTCGGCTGAGTTGGCCCATTGGTTAAAGATTTGTCCGTCACCGATGGCATCCCAATCAATGACCGGTGGAATCGGTAGCCATGGGGCATGGCTTGATATCAGGGCAATTTGGGCAAATAGGGGGGCATCTCGGAGCGGTTTAGTTTTGCTAGGTTGACGGATCAGTCGATCCATTGCTTTCAGGGTGAATTGATCGGGCATGGTGACCCAATTGAAAGGCAGCCCTTTGTACCCAAGCGTATCGGCATCGTAAATGGCGTCAAAACCATAAAACTCGCCCTCAGGCCATGCCATGCGAATACCTGGCATGATGGCTGCGGTACGAAACCCAGCTTGTTGAGCGTAGTGAAATAAGGTTTGCCGTTGGCTTTGCATCAGCGCGCGGTAGCGGCCTTGGTCACTGACCCAGAGTCCGCTGGCCAGTGTGCTGTGGGATAACCAACTTTGACCGCCCACCATGGGTGCGCTTAACCAACCAGAGCGCATCGCCACGCCTTTGTCATTCAGCATCTTTTGTGCTTTTGTCAGGGTGTTGATGTGCGTGGGTGCGTAGAGCGGGTTTTGAAAACTTGATCGGCCGTAACTCTCGATGTAGATGATCAACACATCCCGATGGTCAAGTTTGCTCAAGCGTTGCTGGTTTTTTGCAAAAGGATCAAGGCTTGCCATGAGATTGAATTGCCTTAACCCTTTAAATGCACTCACCCATTGCTGCACGTAGCCAAACGTTTGTCGAGTGCTGTAAGCGTCACCAGGAGTAGGAGCTCCCCATCCCCAGCGTTGCAGGGCATAGCTGGTGTCGGTGACCACTAAGATCAGACTGCCCACCAAGCCTACCGTGGCTGCCCGCCGCCAGGCAGGTGAAACGCCAAGCTTGGCCCATGCGCCTGTGGCCAGCCACAAGACATAGGCTAGGGCAACCAATGCAAACGCCAAGCCTAAAACAGCCAGCAGGGTTGATAGGCTACCGATGGTGGCCAAGAGCGTAAGAAATCCAGCGGTAATCAGATTCCAGTCCACGACGATGTTAAAGCCACGGTCAAAGGCGATAAACGTTCCAATGTCGGCTAGACGTGCAACCGTTAGCAGCAACAGCCATGTCACGAGTACAACGCGTGCGATGCGCGTAAAACGCGCTTGGGCAGGCATTAACCAAAGGGCGAAGAGGATAAATGGAAGTTCCAGCGGCACCATCTGAAGAGCGTCCCAAGTGAAGGCTCTTGTTTGATTGGGCATAATCAGCACTAGGTTGAGAACTAGGGCCGACAGAAGTAAGCCGATCGCTGTACGCGCTTTGACGGTAACTGCCGTTAGATTCATTGACGAGATAACCAAACAATATCCCGAGTAAACGACAGCGCAAGTAGCGCCAGTGTTGTAGCCGCGAGCCATACTGCACCTGGCGCCACAATTGATGGCGCCAATAGCACCGCAAGGACCGCAATTTGAATCACACAGATGAATTTACGTAGCCATGAGTCTGGCAACGGACCGGTCAGTTTGGGAAATACCAAGCCAGCCATGATGAAGAGTGGTCTGATGAAGCCTAAAAGCAGGACCCACGCACCCACCTTCCCGCTTTGCCAAACCAGTGTCGCCAGCACGATGGCAAAGAGCGAGTCCACTTCCATGTCAAAGCGGGCGCCAAACCTTGACATCAGGCCACTGCGTCTGGCAGCCCATCCATCGGCGCCATCTAAAAGCAGTGTCACGCCAGCCACTCCAACCACTGCCCAGGCAAAGGGTGCTGCAAAAAGTGATTGAGGGGCTGCAATGAGTCCTGCCAGCCAACAAACCAGCGCTGCACGGCTTAAGGTAATGGCATTGCAGAGCCCAAAGTGCTTAAAGGGGTAATGTCTAGGCAACTGGATAAGGACGATCGAACCCATCACAAGCAAACTGGTAATCGCCAGCGATACGACTGAGAGTCCTAATAAATCAATGGCTTGCAGAGCCGCCCCGACACTGATTGTCAGAATGAGGGCGTACAACAAGGCCGCCTCGCCTAGCGCTCGCTTGGGGGACCCTGATGACAAATACTGGTGGATACGTTCGGGTAAAACCGACATGGCTGTCTCAGCAAGGCGGGGGATTGGAAAAATAACGCTTTGGGGAAATCGGCGCATTCATATGTGCTCAGATAGCGTATGTGCGACTTTAGTTCCCTGTCGTTTGTATTTCTGTGTTTGCTTATTTTAAAAGTAATGCGTCAAATCCATGAATATCTGACGCAATATCAGGTTCTTGGCACCAATGGCTGAGTTCGACACCGTGATACGCTCCGATAGAGATCGGTGCTACGTATTGCTGTGCTGAATGTATTGTTTTTGTTGAGGAAGCGGTAATGGATGAAACCAAGGAGCAACTAGCGCGTGCTTTGGAGCCGGTTGAATTGGCGTACGAGGTGTGCGGCAGTGGACCAGTTTTGTTGTTGTTACATGGTTTTCCCCAGAACAGAGCTATCTGGCAACCCATTAAAGCAGCGCTTTCCTCCCACTTCACCTTGGTAATGCCCGATTTGCGAGGCTATGGGGCATCGCCTAAACCACAGAGCGATTCATCACACGCGACTTATTCCAAACGTGCCATGGCACGCGATCTGGTGGCGTTGATGGATCAGTTGGGATACCGCGAGTTTGGTGTGGTAGGTCATGATCGTGGTGCACGTGTGGCTCATCGTTTGGCCGTTGATCATGGCGATCGGGTTTCAAAGTTGCTGTTGCTCGACATTTCACCGACCTTGGCGATGTATGAGCAAACCGACATGACATTTGCGGCTGGGTATTGGCACTGGTTTTTCTTGATCCAGGCTCATCCACTGCCGGAAACGTTGATTGGACAACGGCCAGATTTCTTCATGAATGAGTTCATGGTCAAGCGTTATCCGGGACGACATCTTTTTGAACCGACACGCTGGGAAAGTTATTTGGCAGGGATGCGAGATCCGGCGTGTTTGCACGCAATGTGTGAGGATTATCGGGCGTCTTTTTCAATTGACCTTGAGCATGACCGAGCTGATCGAGACGCAGGCGATCGCTTGCAAATGCCACTACGAGTGCTTTGGGGCGAGCATGGCATGATTCAAAAGTGCTTTACCCCGCTAGATGACTGGGCCGCGGTGGCTGTAAACGTCTCAGGTCGAACGATCGATTCGGGTCACTACATTCCAGAGGAGCGTCCGGAGGAACTGACTGAAGAAATACGCACGTTTTTCAGTTAGAGAGAGGGGGCAGTGGTTACCGGGGTAGTGGCTACCGCGTGGCGACAGCGCGGTGACCTTCATGTTTAACGTCTAACCTTTCAGTGCCACGTTGTTGAGCTTATTAAGGGTTTCTGGCCATTGCCGGGTTTGAGCGGATTGCAGCAGGATCCGGCCCCATGAGACCCATGCGTCCCAGCCGACACGTTTATCCCACGCGTTGCCCCAACAGGTTAGTAAGTGCACGCCATTGGTGGCGGCGATTTCGGCTTGCTTGTAGTCTTGCGCAGTCAGGTGAAGTTGGGCAAGTAACAGATAAGGCTCTGCCACCCAGGGGTTGAGACTGCTGGCTTTCTCAAGCGTCATGAGGGTGGTCGCGCTTGAGACTAAAGGTTGGTTTTGTTGGATAACAGACCAATAAAGCGCGCAAGCAGCTGCTTCATCGTCTTCTGGCAAGTCATATCGACAATCATCAAAAACGGGCGGCATTGGCACGATCGATTGAAGCGCTGGGTGATGAAGAATCCTACCCAAGCGCGCAATCTGACTGATCCTATAGGCTGTCGGCCGCATAGGTCCTGGCCAAAGGCTGGCCGCCCAATGCAATTCAGTCGCACGTGGCTCGTGATTGGGATAGCCCGAGTAGATGTCATCTTGCCAGCTGTACCATTGCTCGCAGATGTCAGCCATCGTGACCAAGATAAAAATAGCCACCTCTCGCGCAGCCAACACCATGGGTTGGTCGTTAACAGGCACTGTTAACTCGCCTTTTTCATTTGGACCGCCTTCAAGCAGTGCTTTGACAAACGGAGCACGTGGCACCACACAGTACAAATGAATCAAGCGTTCGATGTCTTCCCCCACCATGGCTTGCATGCGGCCACGTTCGGAGTTGGGGTCGAACTTAACGATATCGACTTGAGCGTTTCCGTAAACGCTATGCAACAAGCCCAGCAGACGAACCTCATTGGGTTGCTGCCAAAGCGTCAGGGTTCGGGCCACGCCTACGAGATGGTGTCGGAAAGTGCCTGCTTTGTGCCAGTCCTGACCCACCCCTCGGCCTAGTACCTCCGGCATGATGGGCGCCAGTGTGGCGTCGTCGTGCAACCATTCGTCATCAAGTAAGGTGATGGCGCGGTCAAGCGCTGCGGGTGATAAGGTATGTCGAACTGTGGTCATGGGAACACTGGCTTAGGTCGTCAATCGTGAACAAAGCGTAGTGAATTCGATGACTTAGCGCAAGGAAAATAGGTTAAAGAAATGGCGATGTGGGACAACTGGTTCAAGCCTAAGGTGGTGGCTGGTCGGGATAACGAATATGATCGAGCGCGTGATTTGATCAACGCCCTCGACCGTGGTGGATTGCCATTGAACCCTAGCAGGATCAATGCCATTGCGCGCGATCTAGGTCTTGAGGTGTCGCGCAAGGCACCGCAAGAACACACTATCGCCCGCATTCGCGCAGCGCTAGACCGTCATAACGAAAATTAGCCAGTGCCAATAAAAAGGATTTGTCATGAGCTCTGCACCATCTACTCGCCCACGCTTATTGATCGCCGGCATTGTCGGTAACTTGCTTGAGTGGTTCGATTTTGCGATTTACGGATTTTTTGCGGTCACGATAGGTAAACTTTTTTTCCCAGCGCAAGATCCTGTGGCCCAAGTGATTTCAGCTTTTGGGATTTTTGCGATTGGCTTTTTAATGCGACCGATTGGTGGCGTTTTGCTTGGGTACATTGGCGACAAGCATGGGCGACACACGGCCATGTTGATTTCGGTGGCCGCCATGGCGATACCGACATTTTTAGTGGGCGTGCTGCCAACATATGCGACTTTAGGCATAGCCGCGCCCATCATTTTGCTGATTTTGCGGATGATTCAAGGCTTATCCGTGGGTGGGGAATACACCACATCCGTTGTCTACATGGTTGAGAACTCACCGCCATCGCGACGCGGTTTCGTGGGTTCATTTGCGGTTAGCGGCGCAGTGCTTGGTATTTTGTTGGGATCTTCGTTCGGTGCGTTATTGGCGACGTTGTTGACAGCAGACCAGCTTCAAGCGTGGGGCTGGCGGGTGCCTTTTTGGTGTGGTCTGGTGCTTGGTTTGTCTGGCCTTTGGTTGCGTCGTGGCGATGACTCGATAGCCCCACACACCCCAAGCACCGTCAACCCGCTTAAAACAGCTTGGCACGATCACCGTCAGGTCATGCTGCAGGTCAGTGGTCTGGCGATGGTGACTGCGGTAGTGTTTTATTTGGTGTTTGTCTACGTGGTCAGTTGGCTCGAAATGGTTGACGGCATAGCCCCTGCCACCGCCCTAAAAATCAACAGCGAAAGCATGGTGTTGCTGATTGCTGTGATGCTTGGATCAGGCTGGTTGTCTGATCGAATAGGCGCTAGGCCGATCTTAATGACGTCTACGGTGTTGATCGTCATCTTGGCCTGGCCATTGTTTTGGTTGATGCACAGTACCAATGATTGGTCGATTCTGGCGGGTCAATTCGGTTATGCGTTGCTGATCGGCGCTTACCTTGGGGCGCAACCTGCTTATATGGTCAAAGTGATTCCTGCTGCGGTGCGTTGCACGGCAGCAGGGCTTAGTTACAACATCACCCTAGGCGTGGCGGGTGGTTTGAGTCCTATGGTGGCAACGTGGTTAGTGCATCGCACAAGTGACGATTTAAGCCCTGCCTTTTTGATCGCTGTCGCGGCGTTAGTCAGTTGGTTTGCTGTGCGGTCTTTGCCCAAAGACGCTTGATTTTCTCTGCTTAAGGCATCGCCCTCATGAAAACCTCAGTGAGTCAGTCATTGCTACCCGGTGTTAAACGACGCGAGGTGTTTGGCTGGGCGTTGTATGACTTTGCCAATTCTGGGTACACGACAGTTGTGCTGACGGCGGTTTTTTCTGCGTACTTTGTCAGTGGTGTGGTGGGTGACGCCTCTATGGGAACGGTGTGGTGGACGCTCACATTAAGCGCCTCTCATTTGCTGGTGATGTTGACCATACCGTTTATCGGTGCGTTTGCCGACCATCACCAATCACGCCGGAAGTTGCTTTGGTTTACGACCGTGGGCTGCGTGGTGAGTACAGCGGCGCTTTCGTTTGCTGGTCCGGGCGCTGTTGCCTTGGCGATTACTTTGGTGATCCTATCTAATGTTTTTTTCAGCTGGGGCGAATCCTTAATCTCTTCGTTTCTGCCTTCTCTGGCGCAACCGCGAGCCATTGGTCGGGTCAGCGGCTGGGGTTGGGGTTTTGGCTATATAGGCGGCATGTTGACGTTGGGTCTGTCGTTGGCCTACGTGCTTCAGGCACAAGCTGATGGCCAAAGCGCGGATGCCTTTGTGCCCGTCACACTATGGATCACGGCGGCGATTTTTGCGGTGGCAGCCACGATTTCGTTGTTGCTGATCAAAGAGAGGGCATCCCCTGAGGCTTTGCGCGTTCAAACCACCAACGCTTGGGTTCGGGTCTATCAAACTTGGCAACACGCCCGACAGTTTCGGGATTTTTTGTGGTTATTGGCGTGTACGGTCATGTACATGGGCGGGGTTGCGGTCGCCATTGCCTTGGCGGCTATTTATGCCGAACAAGTGATCGGTTTTACTCAAACTGAGACGATGGCATTGATCTTCGTTTTAAACATTGCAGCGGTCGTGGGCGCCTTATTACTAGGCTACGGTCAGGACTGGATGGGTCATAAATTGGCGCTAGCGGTGACCTTGTTGGGTTGGCTAGCCACTTGTCTACTGGCGGCTTGGGTAACCACAAAGGGTGGGTTTTGGGTGGCGGCATTTATTGCCGGCCTTTGCATGGGCGCGAGTCAGTCGGTCGGCAGAGCCATGGTTGGTCTGCTGGCACCGGCCAATCGATTGGCGGAGTTTTACGGTTTGTGGACGCTAGCGACCCGGGTGGCAA
>JAWOGG010000101.1:0-35826 GCA_046497085.1 Orrella sp. | reverse complement strand
TGGGAACGTTGATCATGACTTGGGGATACATGGTCAAGTCCTTTACCCAGTCAGCCATTGAACTGCGATAGCGTCGCAATGCCGCTAGCACTTGCAATGCGGCAACAATGCCATCACCCGTTGAATGGCAATCCAAGCACAACAAATGGCCCGAGCTTTCACCACCAATTTGCCACCCGCGCGCTTTTAAGCGCTCCAACACGTAGCGATCCCCAACCTGTGCTCTCTCAAAAGGAACCTCTAAGACACCTAGCGCATGCTCGAGACCAAGATTAGTCATCAACGTACCAACCACGCCCTCAACAGATCGACGCATCAGGCGTTCTCTAACCACGGCGAACAAAAGCTCATCACCGTTGTAAAGTCGACCATCGCCATCAACGAGTTGCACGCGATCTGCATCCCCGTCAAGCGCAATCCCAAAATCGGCGTTTTGTTCCCGCACAGCTTCTATCAGCTGATCGGGGTGTAGCGCACCGACACCTTCGTTGATGTTAAAGCCGTTGGGTGACACGCCTATCGCATGTACTTCGGCGCCTAACTCGCGAAAGACGGGCGGTGCGATATGGTAGGCAGCGCCATTGGCTGCATCAACCACCAGTTTCAAACCATCCAAATCCAAATCTGAGCCAAAGGTACTTTTACAAAACTCAATATACCGTCCTGCCGCGTCCTCGATACGGCGGGCGCGACCCAGTCGATCGGACGCCACACAGTCGATCGGTTTGTCCAATTCGTTTTCAATTTTGAGTTCAACCGCATCAGGCAGTTTGGCTCCCTTGCCCGAGAAAAACTTGATGCCGTTGTCGTAATAAGGATTGTGCGACGCACTAATAACCACGCCGGCTGACAAACGCCATGCACGCGTTAGGTAAGCAACCGCCGGTGTTGGCACTGGACCAGCCAATAAAACATCGACACCGGCCGCCGCAAAGCCTGCTTGCATCGCGGATTCCAGCATGTAGCCGCTGATTCTCGTGTCTTTGCCAATCAATACTGAAGGTCGCGTCTTACCCTCAACGTTCTGCACTAAAACTCGACCCGCTGCATAACCGAGTCGCAAAGCGAACTGAGGATTCATCAAAGGCCCACCGACCTCACCTCTTACACCGTCGGTGCCAAAATATTTGCGCACTAGGGGGCCTCCTTAGGACCAAACGCCACTGCTTGCCAGACCTCTATCGCGTCTTTTGTGGCTTCAACATCATGCACTCGAACAACCCGAGCACCTCGATACACGCCGGCTAATGCACCCGACAGACTACCGGCTATGCGCTGGTCGACGGGCCGGCCTGTCACGGCTCCAATCATTGATTTGCGGGAAAGACCGATTAAAACCGGATACCCAAGCGCAACCAACTGATCTAGGTGTCGCAACAGCTCATAATTATGCTCGATTGTTTTACCGAACCCAAAGCCTGGATCTAGCGTCATTCTATTAGGGGAAATACCAAGCGAAACAAGGTGACGCGCCTGAGCATCGAGCCAGCCAAACACCTCTTTGGTGACATTTTCATAGGTAGGCGCTTGTTGCATAGTGCGAGGCTCACCACGCATGTGCATCACGCAAAGACCGCAGCGACCATGGGCAGCTACTACTGACTGCGCTTCGGGATCTGTGAATCCTGTCACGTCATTAATGATGTCGGCGCCCGCATCCAGTGCAATTCGCATCACCTCTGGCTTACAAGTGTCAACCGACAATGCGACGTTGGCGTGCCGAAGAGACTCAAGCACTGGCATGATGCGATCTAGTTCACGCTTAGCTGTCACTGGCTCAGCGCCAGGCCTAGTGGACTCACCGCCTATGTCGATGGCGCGTGCGCCTTGTTTGATCAATTGACGCGCGTGTTTGATGGCAGCCTCAGCTGCGTCGTGTTTTCCGCCGTCAGAAAAGGAATCGGGCGTGACATTGACCACGCCCATTAAAACAGGGCGATCGAGTGCAAACTCGAATCGCCCACACTGCCAAGTCGTTGCCGTCATGGAGGATTCTCTTAGACGGCCTCTGCTGGGTTGCCACCGGTATCAGGTGTAGGACCTGCAGGCGGAGGCGTCTCCACAACTTGCGCTGGTGGCACCGGAGGACGTGGTGGCTTACCTTCCATGATGTCCTTGATCTGGTCGGCATCAATGGTTTCCCACTCGAGCAGTGCCTTGGTCATCGCTTCGACTTTGTCACGATTCTCTTCCAGAATCTTGCGAGCCACATTATATTGCTCATCAATAATTTTACGAATTTGGGCATCCACTTTCTGCATGGTGGCTTCGGAAACGTGAGTGGTCTTGGTGACGCTACGTCCCAAAAATACTTCACCTTCGTTTTCCGCATAAACCATGGGACCTAATTCAGTGGTCATGCCGTAACGCGTCACAATATCCCGAGCAATAGTGGTGGCACGCTCAAAGTCATTCGAAGCACCCGTGGTCATCTGATTCATGAACAGTTCTTCGGCAATACGACCACCAAACAGCACTGCAATCGTAGACAGCAACCGCTCTTTATCCATGCTGTAGCGATCACCCTCTGGTAATTGCATCGTCACACCTAAGGCTCGACCGCGAGGGATGATAGTGACTTTATGAACTGGGTCGGTCTTGGGCATCATGCGTGCCACTACCGCGTGACCCGATTCGTGATAAGCCGTATTGCGACGCTCATCTTCAGGCATCACAATAGAACGTCGCTCTGCACCCATGATGATCTTGTCCTTAGCTTTTTCAAAGTCGGACATTTCTACCAAACGACCATTACGGCGGGCGGCAAAGAGCGCCGCTTCGTTGACTAAGTTTGCCAGGTCTGCACCTGAGAAACCAGGGCAACCGCGCGCTAACACCATTGCATTCACGTTATGCCCCATAGGCACTTTGCGCATGTGTACGTTGAGGATTTGCTCACGGCCACGGATGTCTGGCAATGGCACCACCACCTGGCGGTCAAAACGGCCAGGACGAAGCAAAGCAGGGTCGAGCACATCAGGGCGGTTGGTCGCGGCAATAACAATCACACCTTGACCAGACTCGAAACCGTCCATCTCAACCAACATCTGGTTCAGTGTTTGTTCGCGTTCATCGTTACCACCACCCAAGCCAGCACCACGCTGACGGCCAACGGCATCAATCTCATCGATAAAGATGATGCATGGGGCATGCTTTTTGGCGTTCTCAAACATATCGCGCACGCGGGCCGCACCGACACCGACGAACATTTCAACGAAGTCGGAACCTGAAATGCTGAAGAAAGGCACTTTGGCTTCGCCAGCGATTGCCTTGGCGAGCAGCGTCTTACCTGTACCAGGTGAACCCACCATCAATACGCCTCGGGGAATTCTGCCACCGAGTTTTTGGAACTTGGTTGGGTCGCGCAAGAAATCCACAATCTCTTGCACGTCATCTTTTGCTTCGTCACAACCCGCCACATCAACAAATGTGATGCTGTTGGTGGATTCGTCAAGCATCTTGGCCTTTGACTTACCAAAGCTGAAAGCACCGCCTTTACCACCGCCCTGCATTTGGCGCATAAAGAAAATCCAGACAGCAATCAATAAAAGCATCGGGAACCATGAGACGAAAATGCTCATCAGCATCGAAGGTTCTTCACGTGCCTTTCCAGAGACTTGCACACCTGCCTTCATTAAGTCTGAGACCATCCACAGATCGCCAGGTGACGTGATGGTATAAGGGCTGCCATTGTCAGGGGTGACGTGAAGTACGTCGCCCTGGATGTCAACCTTACGAACTTTTCCTGCCGTCGCATCGTTCATGAATTCGGTGTAGCTCACCGATTGCTGTGCTGCTGGACGACTATCAAACTGCCTAAACACAGTGAACAGCACTAACGCTATCACCATCCATACGGCTATCTTAGAGAACGAACTATTCACGGCCTATCTCCCACTCGATATGCCTGACCTCTTGACCATACAAAAAGCCATTCATTTGTTTCCGATTCACGCCACTAATTCTACCTACATTAAAACATGCGAAGGTAATATCAATCGCTATCTGACGGTTATTAAAAATCAACTATCGGCTTCAAAAATTTAAACTATGACTCGGAGCTAATTTTGCAGTGTATTGAGCCAAAATCTTACCCTAGCTCCTTAAGTCCCCTTGCAACCAGAAAAGTTTCCGAAGACTTGTCACGAGAGGCTTTAGGTTTGCGTTCAACCACTCGCTTAAATTGTCGCTTCAAGCCCTCAACGATTTGAGAAAAACCACTGCCATGGAAAGCCTTAACAATCAAAACGCCCTCGGGTTTAAGGTGCTCAACAGAGAAAGCTTGTGCTAATTCACACAAATGCTGGATTCGGGCCGAATCTGCGCTGCTCACCCCTGATAAGTTGGGGGCCATGTCAGAAATCACAAGATCTACCGGTTTGCCCTGCAAAGCCTCAGACAGCTGAGCCAAAACGGCGTCTTCCCGGAAATCCCCCAGAATAAACTGCACCCCCTCAACTGGCTCCATAGGCAAGATATCTAAAGCGATGACTTGCCCGACAATCTGACCGTCGCGCCCAACCAACCTTTCGCGCGCAATTTGTGACCAGCTCCCAGGGGTTGAACCCAAATCAACCACGACATCGCCAGGCCTTAGCAACTTTTCCGTCTCTAAGATCTCCAACAATTTGAAAGCCGCACGGGCTCGATAGCCTTTCTGTTGGGCCATTTTCACATAAGGATCATTAATGTGTTGCTGTACCCACTCTTTTGAAAATTTCTTTTTAGCCATTCCCGTACAATCCTAATATGTCGACACTAAAGCCCACTCTTGCTCTATCGAGCCAAGTCCGCAGCGCGTTGCGCGCGGCCGCCCATTCCTTGCGCCCCGTGGTTCTTATTGGCGACCAAGGTCTAACGCCTGCTGTTTTGAAAGAGATCGAAGTCGCACTGACCGCGCACGAGCTCATCAAAATTCGTGTGAACGGCCAAGAACGCGCTGATCGTGATGCCATGATGCTAACGATCGCCGAGCAGCTAGACTGTTCACCGGTGCACCATCTCGGCAAAACGCTCATTGTCTACCGTCAGGGCAAAAAAGCTGCGTACCTAGAACAAACAGGGGCCATCGATCCAACGGTAAAGCGCAAACCGACCGAGCCCCACACCCCCAAAAAAATGGCTGCCCTGGGCAAGAAAGTGACCAAACGGCCGCGCCCAAATGCGAAATCAGTTGATTCGGCCGAGCCCTCCGCTATTAAAGCGTTTTCAGCTGAGAAATCTGCTCGCCCGGCCAAACGTCGATCGATTCGCGACAACGCTTCAGGCGCGCGATCATCTAGAAAGAGTGCTTTGTCCTTACGCGCAGGCGCTAGACGCCGCACCACTTAACAAAAAAACGAGCCCCAACAAATCATTTGGGGCTCATCATTCAATTTCAAATCATTCACAACTTAGATTTTACTGTTTTATTTCATATCCAGTCGCTTATTCATAACTGATGCGAACGATCTCGTACTCTCTTATCCCAGAGGGCGCTTTCACCTCAACCACGTCTCCCTCAGACTTACCAATTAAGGCGCGTGCCACTGGGCTGGAGACAGAGATCAAGTTGTGTCGAATGTCAGCCTCTAGGTCACCCACCACTTGGTAGACCACCTTGTCGCCGCTTTCAAGGTCCTCAATTTCCACCGTAGCTCCAAACACCACCCTGCCATCAGCCTCAACATCCGCTGGATCAATGATTTGAGCGTTTGAGATCGTGCCCTCTAGCTCTGCAATTCGGGCCTCCACAAATCCTTGGCGTTCCCTAGCAGCATCGTACTCGGCATTTTCTGATAGATCACCTTGCGCGCGCGCCTCGGCAATCGCTTCAATAACGGCTGGCCGCTCAACGTGCTTGAGCTGATGGAGTTCTTCGCGCAATTTATCTGCGCCTTTACTGGTTAGCGGAATAGCAGACATAACAAATCCTAAAAAACAAAACCCCGGGTCGACGTGAACCGGGGCAATTCATAACCCTATTTTGTGTGAAGTTGAAAGACTTTGCAAGTCGTGATGTGTTCGTGATGTGTTTGGTCAACCAAGTCGATTGATCGACACCAAACCAAACAGTTATTCAAACAAGAGGTGACGCCACTCAGGACATCGAAATGCCAAGATAGCGTTGACACAAGGCAGTTTGCGCCACCAGCGTCTGCATAGGTCCTTCAAACCGCACGTGTCCCTGCTCTAGCAAATAAGCACGATCACTCACCGCCTGCGCAAAAACCAGGTTCTGTTCCGATAGCAACAAGCTCACGCCTTGTTGTTTTAATGTCGCAACCATGGCTTGCATTTGATCGACAATCACGGGTGCCACACCCTCTGAGGGCTCATCCAATAAAAGCACCAATGGATTGCCCATGAGCGTTCTAGCAACCGATAGCATTTGCTGCTCACCGCCACTCATTTGAGAGGCTCGGTAGTCTCGACGCTGTGCCAAATTCGGAAATAGCTCAAACAAACGCTCAGGGCTCCACGTCGGGCCCGCTGTGCCATCAGGCCAGAAATTGCCGGGGCGCTGAGCAATGAGTAAGTTTTCAAGAACCGTTAAATCTGTAAATATCCGCCGATCCTGCGGCACGTACCCCAACCCTAGCCGCGCCATTTGATAGGGTGGCAATGAGCTCGTCGAGCGACCAAACAGCGTCATGGTCACTTTGCGACGCTCCAATAAACCCATCGCCGCCTTAAGCAAGGTACTTTTCCCGGCGCCATTTCGACCCATTAAAGCCACCACTTCGCCGCGATTGATCGTCAAGTCCACATCAAACAGCACCTTGGCGAGGCCATACCAAGCATTCAAACCTTTAAGCGTTAAAACCTCATTCATGCTGAGGGCCTCGCGACAGGTTGACGACCAAAGTAAACCGCTTGAACCGCTTCATTGGCTTGAATCTCAGTGGGAGTGCCGCTTGCAATCAATTGCCCCTGCGCCATGACCAACACCCGATCGGCATAGCCAAACACCACATCCATACTATGCTCGGTAAATAACACGCCTATTTGTCTTTGTTTGGCCAAGGCTTTTGTGAGAGTCATCAATGCCTGCCGCTCGGCCGGTGCCATACCCGCTGTGGGCTCGTCCATCAGTAGCCATTGAGGTTCGCTGGCTAACGCTAAAGCCAATTCGACCCGCTTGATATCGGCGTAAGCGAGATTTTGACAGCCATGTTCAGCCAAATGAACCAAATCAAGTTGGTCCAAGAGCGCCATGGCTTGCTCACGTCGATAGCGATGTGCTCGTGCAAACAAGGCCGCAAAACGTCTGTCGTGCGACATCAGCACGGTCTGGACGTTTTCCAGCACGCTCATTGATCCAAACACAGCCGCTGTTTGAAACGTTCGCCCAACGCCCTGACGCCAAATTTGTTGTGGAGACAACCCCACCAAGGACCGATCCTGCAGCACCACGTCGCCTTCATCTGGCGCTAACTGACCATTAATCATATTAAAGGTGGTCGACTTACCTGCTCCGTTAGGGCCAATCAACGCCACCAACTCTCCAGGCTTCACGTCAAAAGAAACCCCCTTGACTGCCTGCACGCCGCCAAAGGATTTGGAAAGCTTTGAGATGGATAGACCGGTCATGCTGTTAACGCCCTCCGCCCTACCAAAAATCGTTCTCTGAACCAGATGAAATAGCCCGCAATACCTTGTGGAAACAACAGCACCAATAGCAAAATAACCGCGCCTAAAGTCGCGCGCCAATAGTCGGTGTACTGTGACATGGTGTCGTACAAACCCACGAACACCGTTGCGCCCACAACAGGACCAGCCAGCGTTTGTACACCTCCAAGCAGCACCATGACCAAGCCATCAATCGAACGCGCCACGCTCATGACGTCGGGAGAAATACTGCCCTTAGAAAAAGCAAACAAAGCCCCCGCTAAGCCAGCCACGGTACCCGCCACAACAAAAGCCATCCATTGAATGCGATGGACATCAATGCCCACAGCCTGGGCACGAAGGGGCGAATCCCGCCCAGCCCGTAAGGCATAGCCGAACGGAGAAAACAGGATACGGCGCAACACCCACAGCCCAATGACCAAACAAACCAGCGCTAACCAGTAGTAGGCCGGTGCGGAGGATAACCATGGGGCTGGCCACAAACCGGTTAAGCCATTGCTGCCACCGGTGACAGCATCCCACTGAAAGGTGATGGCCCAGACAATCTGTGCAAAGGCCAACGTGAGCATTGCCAAATAAACACCCGACAAACGCACGCTAAACCAGCCAAATAACAAGGCCCCTGCGGTTGCGGCAAGCGGCGCAATCAATAGCGCAACCGGCATGGGCAGCTGCAAAGTCGTTACTAACAAGCCCGCACCATAGGCCCCTAAACCAAAATAAGCCGCGTGACCGAACGAGTGCAGTCCACCTGGCCCCATGATGAAGTGCAGGCTGGCGGCAAACAAAATCGCAATGAGAATGTCTATTGCCAGAATCAACGCGTATGGCAACCACTGATCGACGACAGGTAAGGCGAATAACAGCAGCACAATCAACAAACTCGATAAGCGCTGCCAGCCCTGAGGTGACCGCAAAGAAGGCTCGGGTAGTGTGTGCATGGCTGGCGGTTGGGGCCGTCCAAACAGCCCCCAAGGCCGCCAAATCAATACCGCTGCCATGACTAAAAACTCAGCCACCAACGTCAGTTTAGGAAATGCAAAATCAATCCCAAATATCGTCACAACGCCCAACCAAATGCAGGTCGCCTTAATAAGAGAGACCAATATTGCGGCCACAAAAGCGCCAGACAATGAACCCAGACCTCCCACAACGACCACCACAAAGGCCGAACCAAGCACCGACAGATCAAGCTCCAAGCTTGCTGGTTCGCGTGGCAACTGCAAGGCACCACCAAGTCCCGCCAACGCCGTACCCAAAGCAAAAACGGCTGTAAATAGCCACGCTTGATTGACCCCTAGGGCTCCGACCATGTCTCGGTCTTGCGTCGCCGCCCGTACGCATAGGCCCCAGCGCGTGCGTTTTAAAAGTACGGTTAACCCAATCAGAACCAGTGGCCCCATGGCCAATAAAAACAAGTCGTACGTCGGAAACGAACGACCCAAAATCGGGACTGCGCCCTCAAGGCCGGGTGCCCGTGGTCCCAAAATCTCTTCTGGCCCCCAAGTCCAGAGGGCCGCGTCTTTGACCACCAATACCACCGCAAAAGTAGCCAACAATTGAAAGAGTTCGGGTGAGCGGTAGATACGCCTGAGTAGTAAAACTTCGACCAGCGCACCCAATAGCCCAACTGATAAGGCCGCTAGCAATAGCCCTAGCCAATACCCGCTAGGACCCAACCATGGCATCAGCCAGCTTGACGCGCTGTAGGCCGTGTAAATGCCCAACATAAAAAATGAGCCGTGGGCAAAATTAACCACCCGCGTCACACCAAAAATCAGTGACAAACCGACCGACACTAAAAAGAGAGACGACGCGCTAGCTAGCCCGTTGAGCCATTGAAGCGCAAAACCAGCCAAGGCATCCACGATCGACAGGTAACCTTTTTTATTTGACCGGACGTCGTGGGGCTACTTCAGTGGCCGACGGCAAAACGGTGGCACCATCAACATACTCAAAGTCGCGCATGACCCCAGAGCCATCGACTTGGGTCGTACGCCCAACAAACGCGCCCATGGTGGATTGGTGATCCGCAGCGCGATATGTGATGTTGCCAAACGGCGTGGTCACCTTTAAGCCACGAAACGCTTCGATTAATTTTTCTGTGTCCACACTGCCGGCCTTTTCTATGCCGTCCTTTAAAGAGACGATGGTGGCGTAACCCACCACTGATCCTAAACGTGGATAATCGTCGTACTTACTCTGATAATCGACCAAGAAATCACCATGCTCTGGAGTATTGATGCCATACCATGGATAACCCGTGACCAACCAACCCTCGGGCGTTTCGGCTTTCAGAGGGTCTAGATACTCTGGTTCGCCCGTCAATAAGCTCACCACTTCAATATCTTCAAACAAACCACGGGTGTTGCCTTCACGCACAAACTTAGCCAAGTCAGCAGCAAACAACATATTAAAGACCGCATCTGGTTTGGCGTCTGCCAAAGCCTGCACCACGCTACCTGCATCCACTTTGCCGAGCGGGGTAGCTTGCTCAGACACAAACTCGATGTCAGGTTGAGCCTGCTTCATCAGTTTTTTAAACGTTTCGACGCCGGACTGTCCGTACTCGTAGTTCGGATAAACCAAAGCCCAACGCTTTTTGTTCATAGCCACGGCCTGGGGAACCAACATGGCGACCTGCATATAAGTCGAAGGTCGTAATCTAAAGGTGTAGCGATTGCCTTTATCCCAAACGAGCTTGTCTGTGAGCGGTTCGCTAGCCAAGAAAAAAACTTTCTTCTGCTTGGCAAAATCGCTTACTGCCAAACCAATGTGCGATAAAAACGTGCCCGCCAATACATCCACACCATCCCTAGTCACCAACGCCTGTGCGGCTCTGACCGCGTCACCCGGGTTAGCGTTGTCGTCTCGAGTCACCAACTCAAGCGGACGACCGAGCACACCACCCTCGGCATTGATTTGCTCTACGGCCAATTCCATGCCCTTTTTGTAGGGCTCTAAAAAAGCCGGCAAAGCTTTATAGCTGTTTATTTCACCGATTTTGATGGGCGATTGTGCCCAGCTCACCGAGCCAGCAAATGCAGTGACAGCGAATGCCGCTGAAGCGCATGCGACATGTCTTGCAAAAAATTTTACGACCACTTGATCTATCCCCCTGATTGCGACCGTCAGCGCCCTGACAATCTGTGCGACAGCGGTTAAAGTGACATCACATCTTGCGTTGATGCGGATGATGACTTATTTCTGCAAAATTGTAGCGCTTACTACATTTTTGTTTACTGTAGTCCAAGTGGCGTCCTAGCGCAAGAGCGCGGGGTGTCTGTTGTTGTTGCTTTAATTCTGGAACGATGTCATGAGTGCTTTTAACGAAGAACGGGTATTGACCGTTCACCATTGGACGGACAGTCTTTTTTCTTTCACCACTACCCGAGACTCGTCCCTACGCTTTAGTAATGGGCACTTCACCATGATTGGGTTGCGCGTTAATGACAAACCTCTTTTGCGTGCCTACAGCATCGCGAGCGCCAATTACGAAGAGCATTTGGAGTTCTTGAGCATCAAAGTGCCCGATGGCCCGTTAACTTCTCGTTTGCAGCATATCAAACCGGGCGATTCAATCATCGTCGGCAAAAAACCCACTGGCACGCTCCTGATTGACTATTTACTGCCTGGCAAGCGGCTCTATCTATTAGGCACCGGCACAGGTTTAGCCCCCTATTTGAGCATTGTGCGCGACCCTGAGACTTACGAGAAATTTGAAGAAGTGATCGTGGTGCATGGTGTGCGCGAAGTCAAAGAACTGGCCTACCGAACCTTCTTTACTGAGACGTTACCCAAAGACGAAGTACTCGGTGAGATAGTCAAACCTAAACTACGCTATTACCCAACAGTGACACGAGAAGCCTTTGAGCACCAAGGACGCATCACCGATTTGATCGAGTCAGGTCAGCTTTTCACCGACCTTGGTATTCCAGCGCTCGATCCTGACATTGACCGTGCCATGATTTGTGGCAGCCCAGCCATGCTAAGAGACTTGAAGGCAATGTTCGAACAGCGCCAATTCAAGGAAGGCAACACCACACGGCCGGGGGACTTCGTGATCGAACGCGCTTTCGCTGAGCAGTGAAGACCAGCCCGCCAAGAGCGGCGCACCAGGCGCGCGCCCAAGCTACGCAACAAAGCTTGCTACAAGCAGCGATTGACGTCTTCGCGACCCATGGCTTACACGGAGGTAGCGTCGCGCGCATTGCCGCACTCGCTCAGTCGCACGACCGCATGATTTATTACTACTTTGGGAGCAAAGAAGGCCTTTTTATCGCCGCTCTCGAGGAAATTTATCGACGTTATAACGAAGCAGAGGCCGCCGTTTCTTTAGACAGTGAAGACCCAAAAACTGCCCTTGCCACGGCTGTCCGCTTCTTCGTGCAATATTTTAGAGATCACCCTGAGTTCGTCACCGTGCTCAACAGTGAGAACCTGTATCGCGGCAAACACATCAGTCAGTCACTGCGCGCCAGCCAATATTCCAAGCCAGCTATTGGGTTAGTTGACCAAGCGTTAAATATTGGTAAGAAACGAGGTGTCATAAGACCAGACGCGATGTCGCGTGATGTCTATTTGATGATCTCTGCCATGGGCTACTTCTACCAGTCGAATCAATACACGCTTTCGGCCTTTCTAGGCGAAACACTCAGTGAAACGTCCTCATACCAACATTGGGAAGCATTTGTGGTGGACGCCGTTTGGCGTACCGTTTCCACCACTTGCACCCCACTCACCCACGGAAACCACCCCGACACATGAGCACCACAGAAATCCTAATTGTTCGGCATGGCCAAACGTCTTGGAACGTCGAACGCCGTATTCAAGGCTGGCGTGATATCGAACTCAATGACAACGGTCACTCGCAAGCACAAGCACTCGCAAGCTACCTAGCTAACCAACACGAGCAAGCTCAACAGTCTATTGACGCCGTCTACAGCAGTGACCTATTGCGTGCACAGCAGACCGCCAAAGCCGTCGCGCAAGCACTGACACTGCCTTTGAACCTGGTTGAAGGGGTACGTGAACGCAACTACGGCGTGTTGGAGGGCGTGCCTTTTGACCGTATGCACGAGCATGATCCCGTGGTCGCAAAAGTCTGGGCCGAGCGACATCCCGACGGTGTGATTCCAAAGGGTGAAACGCTGCGACAATTCCATCATCGGGTCACAAATTGTTTACAGACGGTTGCCTCTCAGCATCCCGGGCAACGTGTGGTGGTCGTTACTCACGGCGGCGCCATGGACATTATTTGGCGCCAAGCCACTGGCACTGACTTACAGGCACCCAGAAATGCCGTACTTTTAAACGCCAGTATCAATAGGATTGGGCTGACACCGAGCCAGGCCGACGCACACGTCAAAGACAACGGTACCCACAGTCAAGATTTCTACTGGTCATTGGTCGAATGGGGCAATGTCGATCACCTGTCTCAGACAGACAACGATATCGCACACTGACACCAGCGCTCCACCCTTACATCTACCGCTTTAATCGAGGTTTGCGGGGTGCATTAACTGCCAATCGGTCGTACAAGGCATTGGGTAACAAGCGCATCAACCTTGAGACCACGGCCATCTGCCAAGGGATAACCGCATAGGTACGTTTGGCCTCAATGGCCCGGGCAGCTCGTCGAACGAACTCCTGTGTGGGCAACAGAAAAGGCATACGGTAAGGATTTTGGGCGGTCATTTCGCTTTCGACATAGCCAGGCGCGATCGTCACGACTGAGACGCCTTGTGGTGCGAGCTCAAGGCGCAGACTTTCGCAGTAAGTCGTCACTGCTGCTTTTGAAGCACTGTAAGCGCCCGCACCCGGCAAGCCTCGCACACCAGCCACACTAGAAATACCCACCAAGGTTCCAGTACCTCGACCGGTCATGTCAGCAATGAAGGGCTCAAAGGTCGCCATGGTGGCTGACACATTGATCGCCAAAATACTTTCAAACACCGCGAAGTCTTCCTCACACGCCGTCAACGTGCCCGCGCTGACACCCGCACAGGCAATGACCACATCAACCTCACCCACTGCCTGCAAAAATGCGTGCGCTGCTTGATGCAGCGCCGCACGATCCCTCACGTCTAGCGAGTAAACATGGTGATGTCCTGGCAGCTCATCACACAAGCGATTTAGTCGATCAGCTCTTCTCGCGACCAAACCCACTGTATGGCCGGCTTGCGCGTAGTGGCGGGCAAAAGCTTCACCAATTCCACTACTCGCACCTGTGATAAAAACAGCCACCGGTGGCAAACGCCGCTTTAACTAACCAAGGCCGCATGCAGGTCTTGCAACGCATAGACTTGCAAGCCGCGACCATGTCGAAGGTAATGCATGCCTTCGACTGCCGCCCATGCACCGGCTATCGTGGTGTAGTAAGTCACACGGTTAGCCAAAGCCTGTGTTCGGATAGCACGCGAATCGGTGATAGCGTTACGGCGTTCTTGCACGCTGTTGATGACTAAGCCCACCTCACCATTCTTGAGCAGATCAACCACATTAGGACGACCCTCAGCGACTTTATTAACCGCTGCCACCGGAATATCCGCCTGCTTAATAGCAGCCGCTGTGCCGCGGGTAGCCACAAGCTGAAAGCCCAACTCGTGCAGGCGCCGGGCCACTTCAATCGCGCGTGGCTTGTCTTGGTCTCTGACGCTTATAAACACAGTGCCGGACTCGGGCAGATTCACACTGGCGGCCATTTGTGACTTCACAAAAGCCTCACCAAAGCTTTCACCCACGCCCATGACTTCGCCGGTCGACTTCATCTCAGGCCCAAGAATCGTATCCACACCTGGAAACTTCACAAACGGAAAGACTGCTTCTTTGACAGAAAAGTAATGTGGCACGACTTCAGCGCCCAAGCCTTGATCGTCAAATGATCGTCCGGCCATGGCGCGAGCAGCTATTTTGGCGAGCGGCAACCCGGTTGCCTTAGAGACAAATGGCACAGTTCGCGACGCTCGGGGGTTGACCTCAAGCACGTAAACCTCATTGTCTTGGACCGCAAACTGCACATTCATCAAGCCTTTGACGTTCAATGCGCGAGCCATCAAGCCTGTTTGTCGCTTAATCTCTTCGATCACCGCAGACTCTAACGAATAAGGTGGCAAGCAGCAGGCCGAGTCACCCGAGTGCACGCCCGCTTGCTCAATGTGCTCCATGACACCACCGATAAACACCCGTTGACCGTCGCTCAAACAATCGACATCAACTTCGATCGCATTGGTTAGGAAGTGGTCGAGCAATACTGGTGAGTCGTTACTGACTTTGACGGCTTCGCGCATGTAACGCTCAAGATCAGCTTGTTCGTGCACAATTTCCATGGCGCGGCCACCCAGAACATAGCTCGGGCGCACCACCAATGGATAGCCAATTTCCTGAGCGAGCGCCAATGCTTCGCCTTCGGCACGAGCTGTGCGATTGGCCGGTTGACGCAGTCCTAGTTTATGCAACAGCTTTTGAAAGCGTTCACGATCTTCCGCCATGTCGATCGATTCTGGACTAGTCCCAATAATCGGCACACCGTTCGCTTCTAAATCACGCGCGAGTTTCAAAGGAGTTTGACCGCCGTATTGCACGATCATCCCCACCGGCTTTTCTTTATGTACGATTTCCAACACGTCTTCGAGCGTCAAGGGCTCAAAGTACAAGCGGTCTGAGGTGTCGTAATCCGTTGAAACGGTCTCCGGATTGCAATTGACCATGATGGTCTCAAACCCGTCTTCACGAAGCGCTAAAGCGGCATGAACGCAACAATAATCAAACTCAATGCCTTGACCTATGCGGTTCGGACCACCACCTAACACAATGATTTTCTTGCGATCAGTGGGCTCGGACTCGCACTCTTCTTCGTAGGTGGAATAGAGGTAGGCAGTATCAGTGGGAAACTCGGCAGCGCAGGTATCGACACGCTTGTAAACCGGTCTCACGTTGAACTGATGGCGCAATTTACGCACCTCAGCTTCAGTGGTGTCGAGCAAGAAAGCCAAGCGACGGTCTGAGAAACCACGTCGCTTCAACTGCCAAAGCGTTTGATCGTCAAGGTCAGACAAGGTTTTTTGTTCTAGCGCCAACTCAATATCGACGATCTCTTTGATTTGCGCCAAAAACCAGGGGTCAATCTTGGTCAAGTTATGCACTTCATCCAAGGTAAATCCTTGGGCAAACGCATCGCCCACGTACCAAATGCGTTCAGGACCAGGTTCTCCCAACTCGACTTGAATAGTCTCTCGATCAACCGTTTTTTGATTCAGCCCATCAACACCCACTTCGAGACCACGCATGGCTTTTTGAAGCGACTCTTGGAATGTGCGGCCAATTGCCATGACTTCACCCACTGACTTCATTTGAGTGGTCAAACGGGCATCCGCTTGGGGAAACTTTTCGAAAGCAAAGCGGGGGATCTTAGTCACGACGTAATCAATCGTGGGTTCAAACGAAGCGGGTGTGGCGCCGCCTGTGATCTCATTCTTGAGTTCGTCGAGTGTGTAACCCACTGCCAGGCGCGCTGCGACCTTGGCAATCGGAAAGCCGGTCGCCTTAGAGGCCAAGGCAGATGAACGCGACACACGGGGATTCATTTCAATCACGATCAAACGACCGTTATGTGGATTCAAAGCAAACTGCACATTTGAACCACCTGTATCGACCCCGATTTCACGTAAAACCGCGATCGAGGCATCACGCATGATTTGATACTCTTTGTCGGTCAGGGTCTGCGCGGGTGCAACCGTGATGGAGTCGCCTGTGTGGACACCCATTGGATCAAGGTTCTCAATTGCGCACACAATGATGCAGTTATCCGCCTGATCGCGAACCACCTCCATCTCATATTCTTTCCAACCGAGCAACGACTCTTCAATCAATAGCTCGTTGGTTGGCGACGCTTCAAGCCCACGTCGACAAATCGTCTCGAACTCCTCGGCGTTATAGGCAATACCACCACCACTGCCGCCAAGCGTGAAGCTCGGTCGGATCACCATCGGGAATCCCATTGATCCCGTCTCTTGAGCGATGCGCTTTTGCACCTGAAGCGACTCTTCTAGGCTGTGTGCCACGCCGGACTTGGCTGATTCCAGTCCGATGGCTGCCATCGCACTCTTAAACTTTTGTCGGTCCTCAGCCTTCTCGATTGCCTCGGCATTGGCCCCAATCAATTCAACACCGTGCTTTTTCAACACGCCCTTCTGATCGAGGTCCAACGCACAATTCAATGCCGTTTGCCCACCCATGGTGGGCAACAGCGCATCAGGCTTTTCTTTTTCGATAATTTTTTCAACCGCTTGCCACGTGATCGGTTCGATGTAGGTCACATCTGCCGTCTCCGGGTCCGTCATGATTGTGGCGGGGTTGCTATTCACAAGTATCGTTCGGTAGCCTTCAGCTTTTAGAGCCTTGCACGCCTGTGCGCCCGAGTAATCGAATTCACACGCTTGCCCAATAATGATGGGGCCCGCGCCGATGATGAGAATGCTTTTTAGGTCAGTACGTTTGGGCATAGTTTCTTTCAGTGTTTGGGTGCGTTGGCCATTAGGCTCATGAATTTGTCGAACAACACGACGATGTCGTGCGGGCCCGGGCTAGCTTCTGGGTGTCCCTGAAAACAAAACGCCGGACGGTCAGTCAATTCAAAACCCTGTAACGTGCCATCAAATAAAGACACATGTGTAGATCGGGCGTTTTCAGGCAATGTTTGTGCGTCCACAGTAAAACCGTGGTTTTGTGCGGTGATGAAAACTTGTCCGGTTGCCAGATCTTTAACTGGGTGATTGGAACCATGGTGACCGGTTTTCATTTTGACGGTGCCAGCACCCAAGGCCAAGCCCATGATTTGATGCCCTAGGCAAATACCGAAGGTGGGCAACTTCTGCTCCAAGAAAACACGAGTGGCAGCGATTGCATAATCACAAGGATCTGGATCACCAGGGCCGTTGGACAAAAACACACCATCAGGCTTAAGAGCCAGGACCTGCTCAGCGCTGGTTTGAGCTGGGACAACGGTGACACGGCAACCACGCTCAACCAATAGTCGCAAGATGTTGTGCTTCACGCCAAAGTCGTAGGCCACCACATGTGGTTTGCTACTGGTTCCTTTGGCATAGCCGGCACCCAAGGTCCACACTGATTCAGCCCACTCTTGCTGCTGATCGGTCGATACCTTTTTGGCCAAGTCTTGTCCGGTCATGCCGGCAAATTGCTGCGCCAAGGCTTTTGCTTGGTCGGCGTCATCGCCAACCCATATGCAACCACCTTGCGCCCCTTTGTCACGCAAGATGCGTGTGAGTTTGCGCGTGTCGATGCCCGCAATGGCCACAATACCCTGAGCTTTCAAGTATTCCGGCAATGACTGCGTGGCACGGAAATTAGACACGCGCTGAGCGCAATCACGGATAACCAAACCAGCGGCATGCACTTGGGTAGACTCAACGTCTTCGACGTTTACACCCGTGTTACCGATGTGCGGATAGGTCAACGTGACGATTTGACCGCTGTAGCTGGGATCAGTCAGTATTTCCTGATAGCCCGTCATAGCGGTGTTAAAAACAAGTTCAGCCACGCTGTGGCCGTTGGCACCAATGGAATGACCTCGGAAGATTGTTCCGTCTGCCAAGGCTAGAATGGCGGGGGGAGGCTGATTGGCATCCCCGGGAAATATGAATGGCAGCACGCTTATGAACCCCGGTCTCAGAATCTGTATTCAAACCTTGGAAGTATAACGCCGATGGCTACTTTGCTCGAAGCTCTTAAAAGAAATACCACCGTTGTGGCAGATACCGGTGATTTTGAAGGCATGCGTCGCTTTAAACCGACCGATGCCACAACCAATCCGTCACTGATACTTAAGGCGGTACAACTGCCGGCCTATCGCTCGCTGCTCGAGCGCACCATGGCCAACGCCCCCACTGGGCAACCCGATCTTTTGGTGGATCGGCTGCTGGTGGCTTTTGGTAGCGAAATCCTAAAAATCGTCCCTGGCCGTGTGTCTACTGAGGTGGATGCTCGATTGTCGTTTGACACCCAAGCCACTATCGATCGGGCACAACGCTTGATTGATTTATATGACAAAGCCGGGATCGACTCAGCCCGGGTGTTGATTAAAATCGCCTCGACCTGGGAAGGAATCGCTGCCGCACAAGCACTTGAGCGACAGGGCATCCATTGCAACCTGACGCTTTTGTTCAGCCTAACCCAAGCGGTGGCCTGCGCTGACGCAGGCGTCACGCTGATTTCACCGTTCGTAGGCCGCATTTACGACTGGCACAAAAAAATGGCCGGTAACGCCTGGGATGAAACAGCCCAGGCGGGTCCAAACGACCCTGGCGTGCAATCGGTTGCCCGCATCTACGCCTATTACAAAACGCATGGCATTAACACCGAAATCATGGGTGCTAGCTTCAGAAACACGGGGCAGATCCTAGCCTTGGCTGGTTGCGACTTACTGACCATTAGCCCAGAACTATTGGCCGAGTTAGATGGCACTCAAGGCGATCTTCCGGTCCGACTCACATCCGAATTTGCCACTACCCAAGACACACCCGCTTTGACACTGAGCGAGAGCGTTTTCAGGTTCAGGATGAATGAAGATGCCATGGCCAGTGACAAACTGGCCGAGGGCATTCGGGTTTTCGTAAAAGACTCGAACAAACTCGACACCCTATTGGCTGGCTAGCCAATAACAGGAGGCTTTAAGATGCAAACCATTGCCTTTATCGGCCTAGGTAAGATGGGCGCACCCATGGCGCTTAATCTTTTGAAGGCTGGCTTTTCAGTGAAGGTGCATGACCGCGTCACCGATTTGATGGTGCCTTTGGCCGCAGCCGGCGCAATCGCTTACGAAAACCCTCAGGACGCCTGCTTAGAAGCCGATGTGGTGATTAGCATGCTGCCGGCAAGTGCCCATGTCGAATCCCTGTATTTGGGCGATGGGGGCTTACTGTCAAGCCTGCGACCGAGCACCTTGGTGCTTGATTGCAGTACGGTCTCGGCATCGACTGCCCGCCGGCTACACGCTGCCGCCCAATCGCATGGCCTCTCTATGCTCGATGCACCCGTTTCTGGGGGCACCACTGGCGCACAAAACGCCACTTTGACCTTCATCGTGGGCGGGGATGCCAATACATTGGCGCGTGCCAAGCCCGTTTTTGATGCCATGGGTAAAAATGTATTTCACGCCGGCCAGGCGGGAGCAGGCCAAACCGCCAAAATAGCCAACAACATGATGCTCGGCATCATGATGGTAGGCACGGCCGAAGCATTCAGTTTAGGGGTGGCCAATGGTTTGGACCCTCAAGTGTTAACCGACATCATGTCGCGCAGCTCTGGCCAGAACTGGGCTTTGGATCACAAAAACCCCTGGCCTGGTATTCGTAGCGAGCAACCCGCCTCAAATGAGTATCAGGGCGGCTTTGCGGTCAATCACATGCTTAAAGACTTGGGGCTCGCTGCTCAGGCCGCCTTAGATAGCGATCGGGCCGTCCCCATGGGGGAACTCGCCCGCAACCTTTTTGCATTACACGCGCAACACGGTCATGGCGAACTTGACCTCTCCAGCATCATTAAGCTGATTGATAGGTCCGCCAGTCCCACGGATTTAAACGAACCCAACTAACCTTCCGAACCCGACCACACCAACACTTAGGTCGATTTACGTTCCATCATCGCCCAAGCCACAGTGCCCGCATCGACGTATTCGATTTCGCTACCTGCGGGCACGCCACGCGCAATTCGTGTGACGTTTAAGCCTTTCTGGCGCAACAGCTCACCCAAATAATGGGCGGTGGTGTCGCCTTCTGCGGTGAAATTAGTCGCCAAAATCACCTCTTGCACCTCGCCATCAGTGGCGCGACTAACCAAACGAGCCAAGTCCATTTGCTCAGCACCCATGCCCTCTAAGGGAGCAATGCGTCCCATCAGCACGTAATAAAGCCCACGGTAGTTGTGCGTTGATTCGATGCTGTTTTGATCAGCTGGCGTCTCCACCACACACAAAGTGGTGGTGTCGCGCTGATCGTTAGCGCAAGTGGCGCAAATCACCGTTTCAGAAAACCCATTACAACGCTCGCAATGCTGTAATTCGGTTAAGGCATTCTCCAACGCAACCGCCAATGACTCAGCCGCTTGCGGATCATGCTGCAGTAGGTGATAAGCCATGCGGCGCGCCGTACGCACGCCCACACCAGGCAACGCTTTGAGAGCATCTACCAACGCCACTAATGGCTGTGGTTCGGGCAAGTGAGTACTCATCTCAGAACGGTAGCTTCATCCCCGGCGGCAGTGGCATACCAGCGGTTAGAGACGACATACGCTCCTGAGAGGTCGCTTCGGCTTTTCTTAAAGCGTCGTTGAAAGCGGCTGCAACCAAGTCTTCCAGCATGTCTTTGTCTTCGGTGAGCAAACTCGGATCGATCTCAACACGTTTGACATCATGACGGCAGGTCATGGTTACCTTAACCAAACTGCCGCCGGCAACACCTTCCACCAAAACGTCAGCCAGCGCTTCTTGGGCTTTTTTGAGGTCATCTTGCATCTGTTGCGCTTGGCGCATCAGTCCGGCCATCTGTCCTTTCATCATGACTTATCTTCCTATGAGATTGCTATGGAGTGGGTGATTCTTGAGCGGTAACAGGTTTGACCGAGCCTGGCACTATATTGGCTCCAAACGAGGCAATCAGCGATTGCACGAAAGGATCCTGATCTAGCGTTTGCTCAGCGGCCTGTTGTCTTGCTTGCTGGTCCTGCTCGGCCTGCCAGTGCGCTGACATTCCCGCCGGCACCTCACCCACGGATACTGTTAGCTTAACCGCAGCACCAAAGCTTTGGGTTAACACCTGCTTTACCCTCTCAAGATGAGGGCCCTTGGCTAGCGCTTCAGTCGGCACTAGCAGGCGTAATTCGTCAGCACTGGCATGCAGACATGCAGCCTGCAACACGCACTGCTGTGCCATACCGGTTAGCGGCAATTGCGCAGCCAAGGTCGGCCACCGCGAGGCAAAGTTCTCGTCCAACGATGGGGCGGCAGGTGCAGATTTGAAGTCCGAACTTGACTCTGACTCAGATTCAGCCACAGATGCAGGTGCGGCTTCTTTAGTTGGCGCCTCAGTGGGTGGCGCTTCAGTGGGCGGTGCTTCAGTAGGTAGTTCATCTGACGGTAACGGGGCAGCAGAGACAGCTGAGACTTCTGCTAAAGGCGTTTGATCGGTCTTTTGTTCAGGTTTCAGGGTTTTTTTTTCAGCCGAAGCTTCGTTAGCTGACTCAAGCTGTTCAGCGGGTGCAGAAAACGACAACATTTTCAGGCACACCATCACAAACCCAGCATATTCATCTGGCGCCACAGTGATCTCTTGTCGACCATGAACCGCAATGGTGTAGAGCAGTTGAGTCATATCAGGGCTTAGTTGCTGAGCCAAAACGTCTATCTCTGGGTTCGCAAGCAACGACTCATCATCGATGGCGCCCACGTGTTGGTGAATCGCCACGCGCGACAAAAGTACTGCCAAGTCACCCAAGGCTGCTTTAAATGACAAGCCTCGTGTGGCCAGTGCGTCGGCTACCGCCAATACCTCTGTGGCTTGTGCCTTAGAAATTGCCTGTAGCAACTGCACCAAATGACTTTTATCGACGCTGCCCAACATACCCTGCACAGCTTCTAATGTCAGGTTGGCCGCGCTGTAAGCAATCGCTTGGTCAGTTAATGACAGCGCATCGCGCATCGAACCTGAAGCCGATTGACCTATCAGATTCAACGCTGCGGGCTCATAGCTCACCTGCTCTTGCTCCAACACATGAGTCAGGTACTGCGAAATGGAATCGGGTGGCATTTGCTTGAGATTGAACTGCAAGCAACGCGACAAAATGGTTGGCGGTATCTTTTGTGGATCGGTTGTCGCCAGAATGAATTTCACGTGTGGCGGCGGCTCTTCCAAAGTCTTTAACATCGCGTTAAATGCATGACCGCTGAGCATGTGGACTTCGTCGATCATATAGACCTTAAAACGACCCACCGCTGGCGCATAGACTGCCTGTTCAAGCAAGGTGGTCATCTCATCGACGCCACGATTGGACGCCGCATCAAGTTCAACGTAATCCACGAACCGGCCGCCGTCGATCTCCGTGCAGGCTCGACACTGGCCACATGGTGTGGCGGTGATACCGGTTTCGCAATTTAAGGATTTAGCTAGGATTCTCGAGAGTGTTGTCTTACCAACGCCGCGCGTGCCGGTGAACAACCATGCGTGGTGCAAGCGTTGCGTCGATAGGGCGTGCGTCAAGGCACGAACCACATGCTCTTGGCCAACCAGTCCTTCAAAATCACGCGGTCGCCATTTACGGGCGAGAACCAAATAACTCATGTGAACCTTGTCACCAGACAAAATAAAAGGCGAGCCTGACTTCGGCACTGACTCTGCACGGCTGTGGCTGCTTCGTTCCCGACCTGACCAATTTGACCGCCGAACCATGCGAAGGGGCCCGCCACCGATATTCTAGCAGGCTCGCCCATTCATACCGAGACCCACAAATCATCGCGCGGAAAGTAAAGCGCAGCTTGGGCCGGTTTGTCACCAAAGGCCTCTAACTGAGCCATGTAGCGTTGCAATTGCCCCCGATAACGTGCCAACATTCTTAACTCAAACTCAGCAACCGGCTCGTTGGCAGCGGGCCTGGCCGTTTTGTAGTCCACAATCAGCCACGAATCCTCTCGTTCAATCGCCAAATCCATGATTGAAACCGTCTGACGAGCATCTAAAAGCGCCCACTCGACCTTGCGATGTGGCTGCGTTAGAAGCCAGCGCCCTTTCTCGCTCGCGCGCATGGCCGTCAACGCCGCTAAGACCTCTTGTGCAGCCGTGTCCCGCAACGCCTTCGGCAGGCCCAGTGTCTGTAACTGCGCATTGACCAACGCTTGCTTGGGCAGTGCCAAATTCGACTCGTCAGTCGTTTGACTGGCCCATTGAGCGAGCCAAGCATGGATCACGACACCCGCCAAACGCTCGGCTGACTCGACCGATGGCCAGCCATAGCGCTCCTCACCTACCACCCACTCGCGTCGAGGCGGCAGCACCTCATTTGGCTGGCGCCGGCGCTGCATGGGCGGCGCTTGCCAAGCGGGTCCCTGCTCAAGAACCAAAGCCTGCGGAGCGCTTGTATCAACACCAGGTGCTGGCTCTGTGCAATACGGCCAAAGCCGTTCAAGCAAACTGTTTTTCTTGGGCTTAACCCATTCACCAGACTCAGGGTCTGGCTGACAACGCGCAACCAAGTGCAGAGTTTCGCGAGCCCGTGTGGCCGCCACATACACCAACCGATCAGTCTCAAACGCCATACGAACCGCCTCACGGCTACCCAAGTAGCGAGCCAATGGATCTTGTTCAAGATCGGTTTGCGCCTTCACGGGGCCAAACAGCACACGATCGCCCGACTGCTCAACACGGACCAAAGGTGCGGTATCCGATCGAGGCGAGCGCTCTAATCCGAGCAACACCACCGACTCAAACTCTAGACCTTTGGCCTTATGCATCGTCATGACGTCAATCGCACGCGAGCTTGCTGCTGGCTCTGCATATAAAGCGTCTAAGCGCCGCTCAAGCGCGTCAATATCCAGAAAACTATGCTCGGCCAAGTTTTCAATTAAGCGCAACAATGCCTCTACATCTTCGAGGTCAGTGGCTTGGTCCACCAATCGGTGGCCATCAAGCGCTCGCCAAGTCTTTTCCAGACGAGCCGCAAACGGCAAAACGCCATCATCGCTTACCGCCTGCAAAAGAATTGGCGCAACCGACAACAAACGCTGGCGTTGTGGCAAATCAATGGCACTGTCGTCCAAACCATGAGAAACCACGTCTGACAAACACTGCACCACAGTCTGGCCAGGTTTAACCATCAACCATTTGTGTAACGTCCCAAGGGTCAAGCCGCACCAAGGAGCACGCAACACACCAACCCAAGCCGCACGATCGCCTTGATGCAACAACGCACGTGCCAGGTGCAGTACGTCATTGATAACAGCTTGCTCCCTAAGCGCCACAAGCTCAATGGCTCGACAAGGAAATCCTGCTGCCTGCAACACTCGCGTTACCGAGCCCAAATGTGAGCGCGAACGAACGAGAATCGCCATTGGCGATGTCGAGTCTGGATGATCATTCCAAGCGCGTTGCGCCAAGGCCACTACCCGTTGCCAAATTTGCGCCTCTTCTGGGAGCAAGTGCCAATTGACTGCCTGCTCTTGACTGACTGGATGCCAGTCTTGCGCAGGGGAGTAAGCGATTGCTCCCAGATCGGGATCGCTTCGTGGCGGAAACAGATTGACAAACGTCTGGTTGACCCAATGAACAATCCCGCCTTGAGAACGGAAATTTGCCGTTAAAGTCAGCCGTTCGAGTGGCACCTGCCCTAACCCCTGTGCCTGCACCTTTAAGAACAAACCCACCTCAGCCTTTCGGAAGCGATAAATAGACTGCATCGGATCGCCCACCAAGAACACTGTGCGCCCGTCTTCAGCCTGCCACCCCGCGATCAACAACTCGAGCAACTTTAATTGCGACAGACTGGTGTCTTGGAATTCATCCACCAAAACGTGGGCGAGCTGACCGTCAAGCTTTAGCAGCAACTCACTCGGATCCTCGGCTTTGCCTAATGCCTGTACCGCTCGTTGTGAAACCTCAATAAAGTCCACCTCGCCACGCTGCGCAAAAAGCAACAGCAATTGGGCTGCGGCTATACGCAAACATTTGAGTTGCGCCGTCAAGACCTCCACCTGCTCTGCAGATAACGCCGGTTCAGGCATCACGCGCACCGCGTGTAAGCGCGTCACCCACTCGGGCTTATCCGACGATCCTGCGTGAGCTTTGAGCCAATTGACAAACGCTTCTTTCTGAACCGATTTCGGCGGGCATCCCAAGGTCTTGGTGAGGTCTTTTCGAACGCCGCCCTCTTTTGTTAATAGTAGTTGCGCCAATGCACGCCACTTATCCAACAGCATGGGATCGGCAATTAAGTCACCAGCCTGCCAATCCTGCAAGGGTTGTAGCAAGTTGGCGTTGGCGTGCTTTTGATCTATCAGTTCCTGTACGGCCAAACGCGCGCTCGGCGCCAACGCCTCCTGCCACCCCATGGGCAACGCTTGCTCGAGTTGCGTCAATTCTTCATACAGCACCGACCACAAGTTTTGTTCCAGACTTTGGAGATCATCGCCATGCATTAACAGCGGTAACCACTGGTCACGCTTGGCCAACATATCGGCAAGGGCTTGGGCAGCAGTCTGAACATTCAAATCCAGATGTTGTAACAAACGACGTACCGCTGGCTCTTGATCAGCTAAGTCGAGCGTTTGCCGCGCCGCCTCCATGTATAACGCTGGCGCATCTTGAATGATTCGAGGCATACCACCCAAACCAGAGAACCAGGGCATGGCTCTGACTAATGACGCACAAAATGCATCAATGGTCTGTATTCGCAGTCGCGATGGATGTGACAACAAGCCCCAGGACATCGCCTCATCTTGGCGCAGCGCTTGACGCGCCAATGTCCATCCTTTGAGTTCATGCGGATCGGTTGGCGCTTGCTCTGAGGCAGCTCTTTGCAGCTTTTCCATGACGCGGGTGTGCATTTCAGCAGCCGCTTTGCGAGTAAATGTCATCGCAATGATTTGCTCTGGACGACTGACCCGTGCCAACAAAGCCAAGATACGGTCGGTTAACAACGACGTTTTGCCAGAGCCTGCTGGTGCTTGAACGATGAACGAGCGCGTGGGATCAACGGCTAAATCGCGTTGGCCGGCATCGTCGGGCAAACGTTCAGGCAGATTCATCGGCGCCTTCCTCATGCAAACGTAGCAACGCGCGAATCGAGCAATTCTTCATGTCACTCATGTGCCAAACGACATTAGCCGTGTCTCCTCGAATGAAAGACTGCCCAAGTTCGGCCAGCCGTGAGCGCCACTGATGCATTTGCACGTCCCATGGCTGTGTGGCCCAAGACTTGGTCTCTAAAGGATCAACGTTAGTAATGTCGACTTCTGATTGCACCAGGCCTTTTAACCTGACCTGACTGGCATGTAACTGGCCCCACAGCAACCCGTTCGGCGGCGTGCCCGCCTCACTGAGCACCTGCCCATAGGCCAGCAACTGAACGTTTTTTAAACGCGCGCCCATCCAATCCTTAGAGGGGTCAGGTAAGTGCTTACCCGTTTTGTAGTCAATCAACAGCCGCTGGCCATCAGGCAATTGATCTAAGCGATCAAGTGAGACCTTCAGTAACAATGGGCCAACCTGTTGGAGTGAATCCGTTGAGTCGGCTGACTGCGCTGAGTCCGACGCTCCCAACGAACCCATCACGAGGTGGTGGGTCTGTTCACACTCAAGCACTGCGAATGGCGGCCGAGTGGATTCAAAGGCCAGCCAAGACTGAACCACTGCAATACTTCGCTCAACTTCCAACTCTTTTAAGGCGCTTGGCCAATCGGCCAAATAATGGGCGCTGTGTTTATAAACTAACTCTGACAACCATTGAGCCATCGACCCGCTGGCTTGACGCTCGAGCAGCGCCTCTTGTGTCACTAGCGTGCGCCAAATCTCTTCCATGACCTTGTGCAATAACGATCCACGATTTGCGGAGGTATTGGGCAACAAGGCATGCGCTCGCAATCCATCAACACCCAGTCGGTATTTGAAAAAAGCCCAACAGGGATTAACCGCCTGGGTCTCTAATAAATCCACCCCGCCTTTTGGTTTTTCTAGCGGCAACACAGGCACCTGCGCCTCATCCTGCCAAACCTCTTTCACCAAAAGTGCGTCGACTGCATCGGGCCGTGTCAACCCAGCTGTATCTGTCATCATCGGCAAATCAGCGATCATGGGAGATGGTCGAATGGGCTTGTCACCGTCACGGGCTGGCCAGCTGAACACCATGCGTGGTGCCAGCCCACACAATGCTTTAAAAAGCGAGCAAGCCCACTCATATTCGCGCGCCGGTGTTGACCGTGGCGCATCCGCATGGCTAAGAGCAACCAATGGGATCAAAGGGTTAGGGCTGGCCATGGCTGGTAGAACCTCATCGGTCACGCCCATGACCCAGACCCCATCCCACTGCCCACCTTCTGCCTCCAAAAGTCCCAACACATCAAGACGCGCATGACGATCACGCTGCGGTTGGAATGGGGTTTGTCGAGCCAATCGATTCAACATTGTTAAGGCTTGGGTAACTGTTGGTGCTGATAGCAAATCATCCAAACCCGCCATTCTGGACAACAGTGTGTCTAGCGCCCGTGTGGCTTGATAGGCCGCTGAGCTCTGCGACACATCGCCGGGGAAACCAATGGCAACCAAGGTTTGGCGAAACCGGTTCGCCCAAAAAAACCATGAGGCTGTAGGCTCTGCAGTCTCTTGCCAAATCGCTTGCACTTGTTGCCAAGCATCCGCGAGCAGTGGCGTATCCACCAACGCGGACAGCCATCGTTTTTCACTGACTTGCGTCACCTCCCACCGCCGCCACCCAGCATCAATCAATGCTCGGGCACCCGCTTCGCTGTCGCAACCCACACAACCTGCGCCAATCAACGTCTGACCCGCCAAGACTGGACTGACCACGCCTTGTGTCTGAAACTTTACGACCACCGACAACCAATTCAACATCGCACGTCCGAGCGGCCATTGCGACAATGCAGGCGCCACAGCCACATTGAACGACTGATCTTTTAAAGTGCGTGACAGCACTCGCCGTGCCAAAGAGGCTTCCGTTTGAAGTGATGGCACCACAATCGCAAAACGTCCCTCAGGGTGTTGCTTCAATTGACCTTGCGCCCATTGCGCCGCACGCTCCCATTGTTCTGCAGAAGAATCTAGGGCGACCTTAACCACATTACTTTGTGTTGACGCCCCGGTTAGCTCTGCGAGCTGAACCGAGGCGCCTTCCAAACAAACAAGCAGCTCGTGCATCTGTGGGGAATACTCGTTAAAGCCCGCTAACACCACCGTCGATGGCAATGATAAGCGGCCATCCCGGATCCAAGCTTTGACTTGTTCAGCCAATCGATCGTTGTCCAAGGCTTCTAAATCGTGCAAGCGTGCCTCGTAAGCATCACGCCATTGGAGAAACCGATCGTAATCGGGTGTTCGCCAAGCGTCAGCGACTGCTACGTGCCATTGCAACAGCAGACTATCGGCTTGTTGTGCCAAGAGCGCGACTTGTTCGACATCGACCAAAGGGTCGTCAGTTTCTGCCTGACCAATGACATCAATCCACAATAAGCGAGCCGCACTGGGATCTAAAACCCGCAACATCGAGTCGGCGTCTACTTCAAAGCTACGCTCAAAAGCCATCGCACTCAGCCATGCCGTCCAAGGCTGGATGAGTGGCATTTCTACCGTTTGTTCAGTTTTGTCGGAGAGTGTGTCGGCTAACTGAGCTGTGATGGTTCTTGTTAACCGATTATTAGCCGTTAAAACCATCACGTCAGTAGCCGTCTGACCGCGCAAGTCTTCCACTCGCCATGCAGGCCACGTACCTGTAGTCATGAATCTAGAATCCGCACATTGCGGCGACGGTTTCCCAATTCAAGCGCATCCCCGGCATGGTGTAGCCGATAAATCCAACCACCAGCACGGCAATGAGCAATAGCCAACCCGTCACACGCCACACCAAGCCCACTTTCACATGGTTGGCTTCTACCGTTAGTTCCTCTGTAGATGGACGATGCACGAAGGGGCTCCGACGATTCAGTGGTTTGGGTGTCGCTTGTCTAAGCGACTGCTGGCTTGACGGGATCGCCTAGCGGTTGCTCACGAATCGGCAAACACAAGGCGCCCGCAATTAACGCCAAAGCAATACCCATCCACCAAACAATATCATAATTGCCTGTCATGGCTTGCACCTTACCGCCTAGCCAAACACCTGTAAAACTGCCAATTTGATGACCCAAAAACACCATGCCGGAAAGGGTCGCTGCGAAGCGTAATCCATAGATCTGCGCGATCAATCCCTGGGTCAAGGGCACGGTTCCTAACCAAAAAACCCCCATCCAGGCCGCAAACACATAAACCACCAACGGTGACAGCGGCAGCATCATCAACCACAGCATGCCAACAGCGCGCAAGGCATAGACCCCCGCCAATAAATTCTTTTTGCTGTAAATGCCACCTAGACGACCAGCCCAGTAAGAGCCAAACACATTAAAAAGACCAATCAAAGCAATGGCAATGGCCCCTGTGCTTGCATTCAAACCACCATCAATCACAAAAGCAGGCAAATGCAGGGTGATGAACGCGGTGTGAAACCCACAAACAAAGTAGCTCCAAAACAAGAAGTGAAAAGATCGATGTTTAAGTGCCTGCCCGATGGCTTGGCGCATTGATAATTGGATGCCACTGCCATGATTGGGCTTGCCACGTAAATACCAAGCCATGGGGATGGCGCACGCTAAGAAGGCTGATAGCACCCAATACGCCCCCGTCCAATCCAAGGTATCGATCAAGACTTGCCCTGTTGGCACGACCAGAAACTGACCCAGCGAACCACCTGCGCTAGCGATACCCATGGCCGTACTGCGATAGCTCGGTGGTGCTGAGCGGGCCACTACTGGCAAAATCACCGCAAAAGTTGTGCCTGCCTGCCCAAGACCGACCAGCAAACCTGCAGTTAGGTACAGCTCCATTTCGGTGCCGGCTAAGCGTGTCCCAACCAGACCGAGCGCATACAAAGCCGCCGCCAAGGCAACCGTGCGTCCTGAACCAAAACGGTCAGCCATCATGCCAGCACCAATGGCACCCACTCCCCAGGCTAGGTTTTGTAGGGCAAACGCCATGGAAAACACTTCTCTAGACCAGCCAAACTCAAGGCCCATGGGCTGCATAAAAAGCCCAAAAGTGGCGCGCGTGCCCATGGCCATGAGCACGATAAGCGTACCCACTAAGATGGGTCGCATGTTGACGGTCGTTTGACCCGAGTCGTGAGACATAAAGAATCTACCGAGAGGAAATGGCGCCGGAATGTGGCGCCGCCGGCACGATTCGAACGTGCGACTCCCTTCTTAGGAGGAAGGTACTCTATCCCCTGAGTTACGGCGGCGAGACCGCAAGTTTAGCAACAAGAACCGGTCACTGGCGCGTTAGCCTCGAGGATGGTGGCGAGCATGCAGTTGTTGCAATCGCTCACGGGCCACGTGCGTATAGATTTGCGTGGTCGAAATGTCAGCATGACCAAGTAGCAATTGCACCACTCGCAAATCAGCCCCATGGTTAAGTAAATGCGTCGCAAAAGCATGACGCAAGACGTGCGGCGACATGGGCGCACGAACACCCGCGATGACCGCATATTTTTTGATCAATAACCAAAATGACTGACGAGTCATGGCTTGAGCTCGCGCAGTCACAAACAAGGCTGAACTGGTTCTAGTCCCAAGCAACGCTGGGCGTGACTCCTTTTGATAACGCGTGAGCCAATGTGCCGCCTCACCGCCTAGGGGCACTAGGCGGTCCTTGCCGCCCTTACCTTCAACGACCCTCACCACCCCATCAGCCAAACTCAAATCGAGAATGCCAAGATTGACCAATTCAGAGACACGCAAGCCAGTGGCATACAACAACTCAAGCATGGCGCGGTCACGCAAACCTCGGTCGGTTTGTATCGGTGGGGCTTTTAAAAGCGCCTCTACTTGCTGTTCGCTAAGCGTTTTAGGAATACGTACCGCTTGCTTGGCGGCTTTCAGAGCCATGCAAGGATCCACACTGACTCGGCCTTGGCGGCGCGCCCACAAAAAATAGCGACGTAAAGTCGCAAGGCGGCGGTTGGCTGTACTGGATTTTGAAGTGGCATGGCCTGCCGCCTGCCACCCCAAGATGTCGGCCTCGGTGGTCTCATCTAACGATCGATTGTGCGTTTCCAAGAGCCATTGCTCAAAAGCCGTCAAATCGCGTCGGTAAGCCTCTAAGGTGTTGCTGGCCAAACCATCCTCTAACCACAAGGCATCGATGAACGCACTGATCGCGACAGATTCGGGGGTGCCTGGATCGTTTTTTTTCATGGCGCCACGCTAACCGGTAAATTCCGCCACAATACTAGCACCGCGAGGGTGCCTTTGCCGCTAATGAGTTTGAGAAATGTCTGTTGCTTGGTTGGTCTTACCTGATTTTTTGTTGATCTTGCTCGGATGGCTTCTGCACCACCGACTTGGCTTCTCAAGAGAGTTTTTTACCGGACTGGAGAAGTTGGTTTATTACGTGCTGTTCCCAGCATTGTTGTTCCAGTCGATACTAAAGACACCTATTTCTCCGGCCACGGCCGGCGACACCTTGATGGCCACAGCGGCTTTAGTGGTGGTTGGATTCACGCTCGCCCGATTTGGTGGTTGGTTATTGAAAGCTAACCCATTGGCTCTGGCTTCAAGCACCCAATGTGCTTTTCGCTTTAATACTTATCTGGGACTGGCTTTAGCGCCAAGCTTGGGTGGCGCCAGTGGACAAACCATCATGGCCCTCATACTAGGTCTATCCATACCCATGGTGAATGTGGCGGCAGTGTATGCCTTAGCCAAACAACAAGGCAGCAACGTTTTTGGCGCCTTGATTCGCAACCCGCTATTTTTAGCAACAGTTTTAGGCTTGATCGGCAACCTAGCTGGCTTGCAGCTTCCCGGTCCGATCGACACGACCGTCGGTCGGTTAGGCGTTGCCGCTATTGCTCTGGGCATCTTATGCATTGGGCCGAGCTTGAGTTGGCAAGGCGGGCAAGGGGCTGGCGGGCTAGTCACTTGGATGGTCTCGGTCAAACTACTCATCATGCCAGCCGCTGCTTGGCTGATTGCCTGGTTAATCGGCTTTGATCCGCTAGCCACTCAAATGCTGGTTTTATTTGCCGCCCTGCCTTGCGCCACCGCCGCTTACGTTCTCGCAGTACGAATGGGAGGAGACGGTCGCTTGGTCAGCTTTATTATCTCGGTCGGCACACTTTTAAGCGCACTCACCATTCCTATTTGGATGACTCTGGTACGCTGAGTTTTAAGCAAAATTTCAACCTGAAATTGTCAAAACGTTGCAATATGACAACAGCATACAAAACCGTCTATTTACCCGACGAGACCGCCACCGATGCCCTAGCGACGCAAATCGCCGACATCGTGCTGTCTACGCTCAAGTTGGGTGCAATCCGCACAGATAAAGACTTTCAAGCCGGGCGCGGCGTCGCGATTTACCTTCAAGGCGACCTTGGGGCCGGTAAAACCGCCTTCGCACGCGCTTTCTTGCGTCACTGCGGTGTGACCGGTCGCATAAAAAGCCCGAGCTATGCTTTGCTTGAATCTTATAAAGTTTCGAGCTTATACTTTTATCATATTGATTTTTATAGATTTAACGATCCAAGGGAATGGGAAGACGCAGGATTTCGTGAATTGTTTGGCCCCGACTCAGTGGTTTTGATCGAGTGGCCGGAGAAAGCCGACGGACAATTGCCGCCACCTGATCTTCAAATCTCCATACGAACCGAAGGCGACGGTCGAAACGCAAAACTGCAAGCTGAGACTGAGCGAGGGCAACAATGGCTACAAACGATGACCGACAAGACACCACTGCCGTGAATCGAACGCCGATTACGCGGCGTCAAATGCTAAGTGCCGCCGGCGCCTTGATGTTGTTACCCGTATTCCCACGCATGGCGATGGCCGCTAGCGTATTGGCTGTTAGAACATGGCCCGCTGAAGAATATACCCGCGTCACACTCGAGCTTGACAGCGAATTAAAGGCAGAGCACTTCACTTTAGAAAGTCCCCACCGTATGGTGGTCGACATTGAAGGATTGCGTTTAAGCCCTGCGCTTGAAAGCCTGGTGCGCAACATCAAACCCAACGACCCCTACATCGCCTCGCTACGCGTGGGCCAAAATCGTCCTGATGTGGTTCGGATCGTCATTGACCTCAAACAAGCGATCGCGCCGCAAGTGTTCACGCTAAAACCAGTTGGCGACTACAAGTACCGCTTAGTGCTCGACCTTTATCCTCTCATCGCACAAGACCCGTTGATTGCTTTCTTGAAGGAACAACCGGATTTTGGAGGTGATGACCCATTGGCTCAGATCCTCGAAGGGCTCGGACAAGAACCTTCAGGCACGCCATCTCTACCCTCACCATCTAAATCACCAGCGGCCCCGACGCGCAAGCCCTCTCGTCAACGCACGCTGACAGTGGCTATTGATGCAGGGCACGGCGGCGAAGACCCCGGCGCCGTCGGCAAAGGCGGGACTTACGAAAAAGACGTCGTACTGGCAATCGCAAAACGGGTCAAGGCCAAGATAGACGCCACACCTGGTATGCGTGGGTACCTTACGCGCGACGGCGACTACTTCGTGCCCCTGCACGTTAGAGTGGAAAAGGCGCGTCGCGTCAAATCCGATTTATTCATTTCCATTCATGCCGATGCTTTCGTGCGACCCACAAAAGGTGGTAGCTCGGTTTATGTGCTCTCTGACCGTGGCGCTACCAGCACAGCAGCACGCTGGATCGCCAAAAAAGAAAACTCAGCCGACTTGATCGGTGGTGCCAATCTCGGCTCCGAAAATAAGCAGGTTGCCAAGTTGTTGTTGGACTTATCGACCTCGGCGCAAATCAAAGACTCCAAGCAGGTTGCTCAAGTCCTTCTCACCCAACTTAAAAACGTTTACCGCTTACACAAGCCACGCGTCGAACAAGCCGCGTTCGCTGTCTTGCGCTCGCCCGATGTTCCCTCTGTTTTGGTGGAAACTGCCTTCATCAGTAACCCGAAGGAAGAGCGCTTATTGCGAACGAGCAAGCACCAAGAACGCTTTGCCAACGCCATCCACAAAGGTGTTCAGCAGTTTTTTGTCAGCAATCCCCACCTAGCGCGGGCTAATTAAAAATCGTTCAGGTTCCCGCAAGGTAGGAGAAGCAGGCATCTCATTTACGTCCGCAAGTACACCCAACGCGGCTGCAACACTAGCAAGCACCCACTACAATGGGTGCTTGTTTCTTTTGGTCTGCCATGTCTACTCAAACGCCACGGATTACCGCACTTCCCGATCGACTCATCAGCCAAATTGCCGCTGGTGAAGTCATTGAACGACCTGCATCAGTTCTCAAAGAGCTTGTAGAAAACGCCATCGACGCCAATGCGCAAACCATCGAAGTGCGTTTAGAAGCGGGTGGCATTCGCAGAATTGCCGTGATTGACGATGGTGGTGGCATTTCGGTGGATGACCTACCCTTGGCATTAAAGCGCCACGCCACCAGTAAGATCCGCTCACTCGATGACCTTGAAAGCGTGATTTCCATGGGCTTTAGAGGCGAAGCCCTGGCTTCTATCGCCTCAGTAGCCCGCCTAACCCTGACCTCTCGGACACCGCAAAGCCCCAATGCTTGGCAAATCACGCGCGATGCAGAAGCGTCTGCGGCGGCTGGCGCCGTTGGCACGGCTGTTGACGTTCGCGGACTCTTTGATGACGTACCCGCACGCCGCAAGTTTCTCAAAGCCGAGGGCACTGAGTTCGGTCATTGCATGGATGTGATGACACGCTTAGGACTGTCTCATCCAGATGTGGCATTTCGCGTGTTTCACAATGACCGAGCTGTCAAACAATGGCCAACAGGCTCTATGCTCAAACGAGTTCGAGATGTGCTCGGTGACGAGTTCTCAGAGCAGGCTTTGATTGTGGAAACCTCAGGTGGGGCTGTGTCACTTAAAGGCTTGGTAACTCGCCCTAACGCCGCACGAGCGCGAGCTGACAGACAGTTCCTGTTTGTCAATGGGCGCCATGTGCGCGACCGCACCGTCTCACACGCCATTAGAGCAGCCTATGCCGATGTGCTTCATGGCGATCGACAACCGGCTTACGTTTTGTTCTTGGAAATAGATCCCCAGGCGGTTGACGTCAATGTGCACCCTGCCAAACACGAAGTACGATTCCGTGACAGTGGCGCTATTCATCGCTTAGTTCAACAAGTGGTTAGTCAAGCACTCGCAACCAGTGCCGCCCCGACCGCCACAAACCAAACAAATCACGCATCCACTGACGCACCCACTGCCTTTGCTTATCCAAGCAATGACGCAAACGCCCAGAGCAGGCTTTCTCTAGCCGAACCCGTTGGCCGCTACATACCGCAAAGTCACCACAGAACACCGAACACCGCGGGTGGCAATATGGGTCCAGGGTGGCAACAAGCCCACCGTCCCGCTGCAACAGACGAAACAACCACGAAGCTCGATGCAAACGTAACCG
>JAWOGG010000056.1:0-7878 GCA_046497085.1 Orrella sp. | reverse complement strand
CAATTCGGCGGTAGGCAGGCCTTTCAAACCATGGCGAGCCGCGTAACCATCAATTTGCATGAAAAGCGCAAAGTAAAACAGGACTGAAGGGATGGCAGCCGCCAACGCAATCTGGCCATACGGCATACCCAAAAAGGCCGCCATCACAAAGGCCGTCGCCCCCATTATTGGAGGCATCAGAACGCCGCCCGTCGATGCGCAAGCCTCAACACCACCAGCGTACTTCGCTGAAAATCCAGTGCGTTTCATGGCCGGGATGGTGACCACGCCAGTGGTCAGCACATTGGAGACCACACTGCCTGAGACAGACCCCATCAGACCACTAGCAAAAATTGATACCTTGGCGGGGCCACCCCGAACACGGCCGAAAAGTGCAAACGCCAGGTTATTAAAAAACTCGGAAGCACCGGTGAACTGCAACACCGCGCCAAACATCACGAAACCAATGACCAGCTGCCCAAAGGCGCGCATTGGAATCCCCAAAACGCTCTCACTGCTGGTGAAGTGATATGCCATGGTGGTGTAGAGATCTTGCCCCAAGCCTGCGACTGGGCCAGGCATCAACTCGGCATAGACCGGATACATAGAAATGAGACCAACCACCACAAACACAGCTGTGCCACCCGCACGACGCGTGGCCTCTAAAAGTAACAACCAACCCATACCGGAAACCGCCACTGCAGTGGGTGGCGACATGAACTCCCAAGCCTCGGAGATGATCCTGTTAGCGTTGAATGTAAAGTAGAAAAAAACCGCACAGGTCGCCACAAAAAGTAACGCGTCGTACCATGGCACATGATCACGCGGTGCACCTTTTGTGGCGGGAACAAACAAAAATACCAAACCAACCAGTAACGCCGCCAACGCATACAAATAAGCAGTATCAAGTAACACCACTCCGACAAAGAAGCCCAGATTCAACAACTGGTTAAGGGCCAAGAAGATAGCCACTACCCCGAAGGAAATCGCCACGGCTTTCCAGAACCCTGTCAACGTCCGGGTCCTCGCCTGCAACTCGGCGGCAACCGGAATCGCCGCTACCTCGGGTGACTGCTGATCTTCTTTTGTGTTGCTCATTTTTTTGCTTAAGTATGCGTTGGCTAATGGCTTTTCAGTTGACTTACCAGTTCGTCATGACCGGATCCATTCCGGCATCTGTCAGAGCCTTTGCACGGGTTTTCATCCAGTCTTGCTTGAAGGCCTCGTCATCGGCGTGATCACGTCCCTTAACTTGTGCCCAAGCATCAGCTAAGACTTGTTGACGCTTAATCAGCATATCGTTGTTTTTCTGATCAGCATCTGTCCACATTCCCTGATCCTTGAAGTACGCAATCGCACCGTCGTGATAAGGGATCACCCAGTCAAGCTTTTGACGATCGGTTGCCCAACCAACGTTACCAGGTGCAGCATCCTTGTAAGTATCAAAGGTATCCACCATGGCAGTCATCATTGCGGTCACAAGCTTAGGATCTTGCTTGGCATAGGTCATAAGCACAGGGTACGGATACGCGGCTGAGATCGCAGGATCTTGCGGGCTCAAGTCGGCGCCCTCTGTGCCCTCGGCTGGATAAAAGAACGGTGCAATCGCTTGCAGACGCTTCCAACCTTCTTTGTTGTCTGGTGACATCACAGGATAGGTGATGCCACGGGGCGATTTATCCAAAGCATATGCTTTACCTGAAATCGATGAGGTAAACGCAACGTCAGCTTGGTCGTTAGCCACGCCATCCATGGCAGCACCAAAACCACCGAACTCCACTTTCTCCACATCATCCCAAGTCAGGTTAGCAAAGGCCAAAATGGCGGTGATGTTTTGATTCAAAGCCGGCGAACCGATAACCCAAGCGACCCGCTTACCTTTGAAGTCTGCGGGCGTTTCGATGTCTGCGTCGGCAGCGGCCACAGCGGTCAAGACCTGATTTGAGTTATTAAGCATCAACGCACGTACGGCTTGTGGTCCCCATTGAGGATCACCAAAATCATAGAATCCCTCTTGGGCCATGTAGCTTCCGCCCACACCGTTGGCGGAAAACTGGACTTTGCCTTCACGCAAAGGCAGTGTCCGCGACACGTCGTTCTTACCAGGCAAAACGCGCAAGTTCACGCCATACTTTTGCTTGAGTGCATTACCGATGGCAACCGATTGGTTATAGCCACCTGATCCCACACCATAGGCGCTCCATGCCAACGTGCTTGGCAAACCGATGTCGTTCGTCTGGGCAACAGCGGCGCTCGCCAAAAGCGATCCGGCCACGGCCAAACCCAACACACTGAATCGTTTTTTCATTTGTCAGTCTCCGATTAAAGATTAGAAGGTCAAATTAGCATCGCGCCCATCTGTCCTTACGAAACCACAGTTAGTTACTGATCTGTAGTTATGCGTGACCAAGTGTATCGGAAAAAATTTGTGAACCATGGTCGGGGTTTCCCCTCGGAAACTTAAAATTTTTAGATAAAAAAAGGGCTTTTTGGGGAATATCACCGGCCTGCTAAATTTCGCTTACGACCATCTTGGCCAATCGACTTTATTGCTGCGCAACGAGCCATTCATGTCGACAGGCTTCTCATCCTGTCAGTAATGTGATGAGCTGCAAGCGATACACTGTGTTGGCCTACTTTTTTGCCAATGAACGAGATAACGATGACGCATGCCACCCGTAAGGTCTTAGTCGTGTTTGGAACACGCCCAGAAGCCATCAAAATGGCGCCGGTGGTGCATGCGTTGCAGTCACAAGCGTCCATCGAGACGATCTTATGCGTCACCGCGCAACATCGACAGATGCTCGATCAAGTACTTGAGCTTTTTGAGCTGACACCCGACATTGATCTTGACATCATGAAACCCGGTCAAGACTTAGCGGATATCACCAGTCGGGTATTACTAGGCCTGCGTGACACGCTTGCAAGCGTCCAGCCATCGGCAGTACTGGTGCATGGCGACACCAGCACAGCATTAGCCAGCACCATGGCTGCATTTTATTCAGGGATTCCGGTCGGTCACGTGGAGGCCGGATTACGCACTTACGATATGCAAGCGCCCTTTCCTGAAGAATTTAATCGGCAAGTCATCAGCAAGATAGCCCATTGGCACTTTGCCCCCACAGAAAAAAGTCGCGCGAACTTGCTGGCTGAGGCAGTGGCACCGGCGAAGATCATAGTGACTGGCAACACGGTTATCGACGCCTTATTGTGGACCCTTGCGCGCACCAACAAACGTCAAGCCAATGACGCGGTTACTGAGCAGATCGACCAACTAATCCCCTTCGCTTGGCAAAAAACACCGTTTCTACTCATGACGGGTCATCGACGAGAAAATTTCGGGTTGGGGTTTATCCACATCTGCGACGCGATACGCGCGCTCGCCACAAAATACCCAGACTTACCGGTGATCTACCCCGTGCACCTCAACCCCCAGGTTCAGGAGCCTGTGCTTAGCCGACTCGGTGACCTACCCAATGTGCATTTGATTGCGCCACTGGACTATGAGCCATTTGCCTTGCTACTCAAACACTGTCATTTGGTATTAACGGATAGCGGTGGCATCCAAGAAGAAGCGCCTAGCTTAGGCAAGCCGGTATTGGTCATGCGTGACACCACCGAACGACCCGAGGCTATAGAAGCCGGCACTGTCAAACTAGTGGGCACTGATACACAAGCAATCGTGTCAGCCGTCAGTGAGCTTTTGGGTGACCCCGCCCACTACTTGGCCATGTCTGAGGCGCACAACCCATACGGGGACGGTCATGCGGCTAAGCGCATCGCACAAGTCATTGCCAATTGGGATGGCTCATCCTAAATGCTATAAGAAAGTTAGGCAATCGATCTATTTGTAAGGAGGCACATCATGACCCAGCACGAAACACTAACCTCACCCGATGGGCACGTCTTTGATTTGCATTTTGCTTTGCCCGACGACAGCATGAAAGGCGCGGTCGTCGTCATCCCTGAAATTTTTGGCATTAATAGCCATATTCAATCTGTCGTTGCTGGGTACGCCAAGGCAGGCTATCTGGCGGCGGCACCAGCTCTCTTTGATCGAGTAGAACCTAAATACGAATCTGGCTATGAAGCTGCCGATATCGAAAAAGGCATTGCTCTCATGCAACAAATTTCGTTTGAGCAAGCAATCATGGACGTGCAGACGACTGTCGAACACTTGCGCCAACAGCACGATCGCGTCAGCGCAGTGGGCTACTGCTGGGGCGGTACAGTGGCATGGCTCGCGAGCGCACGGGTATCGGGTTTGGCATCCTCGATTTGCTACTACCCAGGAGGTCTGGCTTCACAAGCTGACATCAAACCTGTGTGCCCCGTGATGCTACATCTGGGCAGTGAAGACAAGAGCCCAACGCCCGAGGCAGCGCAAGCGGTGCTCGCTCAGCACCCCACTGCGCTCGCGTACTTTTACCCAGCAGGTCATGGCTTTAATTGCGATCAACGTGGCTCATTTCACCAGGCCTCTGCAGCCTTGGCCAGAGAGCGCTCTTTAAATCTCTTAGAACTTTGTGCCCACCGCTGGTCTGCGTAAAGACCACTCATTTACTTGTTTGAGCACCGGATATCAGCGGATAAAAGTAGCGTAATGAGAAAAAGACGCTATCACCGTCACAGGGAGCGTGTTGCTTGAGGGCAGCGCGCAATTGATTTGGAGCAAGCGATTTTGCCTGAAATGTCTGCTGCGTTCCCTTTTCCCGGAAAATCTCAAAGACAAGGCCATCAACCGGCGACTTTTGACACTGACTGAGCGATGACAGGTACAACTGTCGCTCAGCGGCACTCAATCGACGATTGCCGCTGCCGTCTTGCACCCACAGTCGCACACCGCTTTGGTCTCGAATCGTCGTCAGCATGTCTTCGTAGGCAGTCGGTGTGGCGTTGCCCCTAAAAAAAGAACTGATGTAGACGGGCTTTTCAGAGACCATCTTCAAAGCTTGCACATCGCGGTGCAAAGCCGATGTCAATGCCGCCAAAGCATCTGGTGCTCGCCAACGGCGATCATCGATCTCAAACGGAAGATACCAGCCAAGCAGCGCTTGGGCTGGGAGTGTTTTTACCCAGTACTCAGCGAGGGATTGGTTCTTTTGCGTTAACTTTAAAAAATAAGGCTCCAACAAATCATCTTCAACCGCGACAGCCGAGAACATATCGGGATCTTCATACAAACCCATGACGATTTTTAAGTCCGCCTCGACCGCCTCACCGACTCGCTCTCGTAACCATTGCTTTGCTTGGGCATCTTCAAAGTCATCACCCGACGCCGTCCACTGAAAGACGATGGCTTCAAAACCTTTGTCGCGCACCGCTCGAAAGGCATCAGGCCAGATACTGGTGTCAATATCCTGATCCGCCACCTGTGGCTGATAGAAAATCGATTGAAACGCACTCACACTGGGACTCATCCATAGTCCGCAGAGCAGACATAAGCCCATCAAAAAGGGTCTCACCAACGCACTCCAATGTTGAATAATCCAACAAACCGATCCGGCTCCGTCGTTTGGATCGCACCCTGCAGCTCAAGGCCAACGTAACCTTGACTGGCGTAGGCACTGTATCGACTTTGTAGGCCCCAGATATTCCAGCGAACACCGACACCAGCCCTAAGATCAGCCTCAGATGTGTCACTGACCTTGCTGGCGATCAATCGTCCATAGGGTTCCAGAGTTTGGCCTTCCACCAGTTTATTGTGATAGCCAATCCGATAGTCAGCCAAAAGCGAATAGCTCTTCCCGGAGACGTAGTAAGCCGAATCAAGGTATAGGTTTTGTGAGAGCCAGCCTTGGCCTGTCGGATGCCAATCGTCGCTAAATCGGCCAGCATTAAAAAGCGAGGCGCTGGCCCTGAGCATGGTGTTAGCTGGCGCACTGGTGCCATGATCGAGCGGCACTTGCTTTTCAACCGCCAAGTACAACACTTGCTCCGAGAACGGTTTCCAGCGTAGCCCGACGCCCAGTGTAGGTGCGTAAATTGGCCAAGGCGAATTGTCCGCCCCATTGCCACCGAACACCCGCGAATACAGCGAGAACGTTTTGCCATTATCAATCGCTGGGTTGCCCAATCGGTAGTCGACCTCGATCTGAGAGTAGCTTCGATAGCCTTGATCAGGTTGTGGAGCCAGTGGTGAATAGGAAGCACCTGTGCCAACCAGCGCATCAAAACTAAACGTCCAGCGCCGATCGAGATCTTCGTACATGCGCCGTAAGCCAAACTCTTGCTCAAGCATTTCTGTCGTTCTCTCCGAGGGCAGATAGCGTTGCAGCTGATCAACCGCCAATCGGATATTGGACATCGACGCTTGGTTGTCATCTAACTTCTGGTCCACATAGGCCAACTGTTCAATCACTTGCAAGTCACCTGGCCGTTGTTTCAAAGCAAGTGACAAGTGCGTTTGTGCCTCAGAAAACTGACCCAACTGGTTATACAAAAAACCCAGTTCGGCAAGTGCCGCACCATCCTCGGGCGCAAGCTCGACTGCTTTTTTTAGGGACACCAATGCCGCGGCTTGGTCGCCTTGCTTGACTTGCCATTCGCCAAGTTGGCGGTAACGCTCAGCAGAAGGTGCAAGCGCAATGGCTTGGGTCATATCGGTCACTGAGCGCGCGAGATCCACATCAGACCAAGCTTGCGCCTTAAGCGTCAACACCTTGGCACGCTCAGTCTCATCTCCTCCCTCCTCTTGAATGGCTCCATACCGGATCGACCATTGCTTGAGCCAATCTCGTGCCATGTCAGGCTTACCGGCAGCCAGTGCAGTGGTCGCGGCGGCAATCAATTCGGCTGCCGCTGGCTCACCCTTCGCAAACACCCGCTGCCAAGCAAGAAGAGCGACTGAATAATCGTCGTTTTCAAAAGCTGAGTAAGCCAATGACCTTTCGGTCTGCGTAGTGGGCGAAACTGATACGGCCTTTTCGAAAGAATATTGGGCAAGCCCAGATAACTGAGCCCGCTCATAACAAGTGCCTAGCGAAAGCCACTGATCGGCGCCGTAAGCACCAGATAAGTCACTTAACACACGGCGTATCCCTGCACAGTCACCTAAAAACCCAAGGATATTGACCTGATAGATGCGTTCACGGGCTGAAGGCAAAGGTTGTGACAGCAGTCGCTTGTCTGCTGTCGTGGCTATGTCAGGATTGCGCTGGGCTATCAATTGCAACCGATCAAAGAATCCTGTTTTCTCGGTCACGGATAGATCCTCAAACGGGTACTGACTCATAATGACGGCCCAGGCTTGTTGGTAAGACCGATCAGCAAATAACCGATAACTCAACGTTTGCGCAAAGTCAGCATCCACTTTCCCAAGGCGGGCCAGAAAATCTTGTATGTCGCGCGCATTGGGTAAAGGCGCCCCTAGCTTGAGCTCATCAAGCACATCTTGTTCATAGATAGTGCGATTATCGTCAAACTTCACCCGGTAGTTCACGAGTCTAGTGAGTTCGTCACTGAAGACGGTAGACATCAGTTCTAACCACTCTCTTTCTTGCTCAGCAGTGGTGAGATGCTTTTCGTCATCATCTACAAAGCGCTGAAAGATCGATTTGTCTGGTGCGATTGACTGCGCGATGATCATGCGCTTTAAAAGCATCCGGCGTTGCTTTGGGTCACTGGACGGGTATGGAAATGCTTTAATCAAAAGACGCAACGCCACGCATGGATGACCTTGCGACAACAATTCATAGCTCAGGCGATCTATCTCATCGTGCTGATTCAAAAATGAGGGTGGCAAATGCTCGATGAATTCCTCTACCCCGCAGGTGTCGCCAGAACTGACAAGTCGTTCGATGATCAAGCTCAACCGGTCGGTCTCGTTGCTTTTAAATCTCACCGAATAATCCGCCAATAGATTCTGTCGGGCAGTGGAGGCCGTAAATAATAAGTCCA
>JAWOGG010000024.1:0-2925 GCA_046497085.1 Orrella sp. | reverse complement strand
CTCGCCTTCTACTTTCACCGTGATGTTAGACACAACATCCGGATGCAACGAAACCTGCAAAGGATACTCACCAACGGCCTTGATAGCACCTTCAGGCATGCGGACCTGTGACTTAACCAATCCCTCAAAGCCCTTGCCGATCAAGGCTGTGGCGATGTCCATGTTCGTCACTGAACCAAACAAACGCCCATCAACGCCAGCCTTCTGTGAGACAACCAAGACGAAGTCGTTGAGTTTCTCCGCTACTTTCTGAGCTTCTGCCAGCTTTTCAGCTTGCAAGCGCTCCAACTCAGCACGGCGCTCTTCAAACTCTTTGAGCGCTGCTTCAGTGGCTCGACGAGCCTTTTTCTGAGGAATGAGGAAGTTGCGGGCAAAGCCGTCTCGGACACGCACCACGTCACCGAGGTTGCCCACATTAACAATTTTTTCAAGCAGAATGATTTGCATGTTGAGCCCCTAGATTAGTTATGGTTGTCAGTGAAGGGCAGCAACGCGAGAAAACGCGCGCGTTTAACGGCCGTGTCCAATTGACGCTGGTAGTGTGCCTTTGTGCCAGTCAGACGAGCTGGAATGATCTTGCCATTTTCTTGGACAAAATCGCGCAGTGTATCGAGATCTTTGTAATCAATCTCTTTGACGCCTGCTGCTGTGAAGCGGCAAAACTTGCGACGCTTAAACAAAGGATTTTGCTGGGTAAACTTCTTTTTTTCTTTGCGACCTGCGAATGCCATGTCGAATACCTTTTAAAGAATACGTTTGTTTAGATAAGCCGCAACCGTTGAGCGTGCAACCTAAGGCGTGGTGAGTTTTTCCGCGTAGGTGCTAAAAAACCCTCAACCTCTATGGCCTGACCAAGCTGTAAATGCTTGTTCATCAAAGCCAGATCACCAATCACAGTTACTGCCATCTCGAACTTAACCAATCGGAGAACACCTGACTCCTCGACTTCGTGCTCGTGATCTACATCCAACTCCATCACTGGCACCGCTGCCGGCGTGTAACGTAATGGCATTAAATTAACCACCCGCCCACTTAAAACCAGATTATTCACATCCAATTAGCTTCTCTTACTCCGCACTGCTTTCTGCAACGGGTGCTGCTGCTGGGGCAGCTGCTGGGGCTGCCGGTGCTGCCGGTGCTGGTGTTTCAGTCGCTTTACGGGCCTCATCACGCTCAACAGACTTCATCATGATCGAAGGACCCTCAGGCGCAGCCGAGGTCTTGATGACCAAGTGGCGCAACACAGCATCGTTATAGCGGAAGGAGTGCTCTAACTCTTCTAGGCTCGCTTTATCGCATTCAATATTCATGCAGACATAGTGAGCCTTGACGAGCTTTTGAATTGGGTAAGCGAGTTGACGGCGCCCCCAGTCCTCGAATCGATGGACTGTGCCACCGTTGTTTGTCACTAAGGCTTGGTAACGTTCTGTCATCGCAGGCACCTGTTCGCTTTGATCAGGGTGCACGATAAACACCACTTCATAATGGCGCATTTTGATACTCCTATGGTTACTTGTCATTATCGACAAAGGTAGCCCGCGTTTGCACTTGTTGGCCAAGACAAAACGTCGAGCAGGGTTCGCCCAAAATCTGGACAGCCTTGGATTATGGCATGAGCGTTGGTTATTTTCAACTTAAACCGTGTTTGTCAATCGTTGACACAGGTATTTATTGCCTTTCAATCGGTCAGCAAATCCCCAAATCGTTGCAATACGCTTCGTTCTATACCGCTGGCGTCTAGGTCAACTTCAGACAAAAGCACGGCTGGGTCACCATGGTCAATGAATTCATCTGGCAAGCCCAATTGCAATACAGCCGCACTGACACCCGCCTCATTTAAAGCTTCACAGACGGCACTGCCCGCACCACCCATCACACTAGCCTCTTCCAGGGTGACGATACCTTCATGGCTCTGCACCATGGCAAGCAAAAGATCTCGGTCGAGCGGCTTCACAAAACGCATGTCAACCAAAGTCAAATCTAATTTGTCAGCCACTTTTTGGGCGGGCGACAGCAAAGTGCCGAACACCAATAAGGCTATTTTTTTGCCTTCACGCCTAACAACACCACGACCGACCTCGACGCTTGGCAGATCCGTGCTTACTGGCGCACCACAACCGGCCCCGCGCGGATAACGCACCGCGGCCGGTCCGTCATGTTTAAAGCACGTCGTAAGCAATAGCCGGGCTTCATTCTCATCGGAAGGGGTCGCAATCACGATGTTAGGCACACAGCGCAGATAAGCAATGTCGTAGTTGCCTGCGTGCGTTGCGCCATCGGCACCCACTAGGCCCGCCCGATCGAGTGCAAACGTCACGTCCAAGTTTTGGAGCGCGACATCGTGAATGAATTGGTCGTAACCACGCTGCAAAAAAGTTGAGTAAATAGCCACGACTGGTTTGGTTCCCTCACAAGCCAATCCCGCCGCAAACGTCACCGCGTGCTGCTCAGCAATGCCCACGTCGAAATAACGCCTTGGAAACCTTTTCTCAAAGGCCACCAAACCACTACCTTCGCGCATTGCTGGCGTAATCGCCACTAAGCGGGAGTCTTGCTCACCCATGTCGCACAGCCAGTCGCTAAATATCTGAGTAAAAGTCGGTTTTGCTGGTGCTCCAGACTTTTTTTCAATGCCAACCGTTGGATCAAACTTACCCGGACCATGATAAAGAACTGGGTCAGCCTCGGCTAATTTGTAACCTTGGCCTTTTTTGGTCACCACATGTAAGAATTGCAGACCACCGAGTTGCCGTAGATTTTGCAACGTCGGCACCAAGGCATCCAAATCGTGCCCGTCAATTGGACCCACATAATTAAAGCCCAGCTCTTCAAACAGGGTGGCCGGCATGATCATGCCTTTTGCGTGCTCCTCAAAGCGGCGTGCCAACTCCAACACGGGTGGGACGTGCTGCAACACTGACTTAC
>JAWOGG010000005.1:0-7632 GCA_046497085.1 Orrella sp. | reverse complement strand
GTTTTGGGGATTCCAATGCGCGCCTTTGGGCAGCTGGTCATTGGTTTCGTGATGTTTGGCGCGGTGTTGCAGTTCACCGGTGCTTCCGAGTTTTTTAATAACCTGGCGTTTGCACTTTTCGGCCGTGTACGGGGAGGCCCCGCTAAGGTATCGATTTTTGCTAGCGGGTTGATGGGATCGGTCTCAGGCAGTGTGGTCTCCAATGTGTTGACCACTGGCGTAGTCACCATCCCCGCCATGAAACGCACTGGGTTTTCATCAAAGTATGCTGGCGGTGTTGAGGCTTGCGCGTCGACTGGCGGTGTTCTGATGCCCCCAATTATGGGGGCGACGGCCTTTGTGATGGCAGCCTTTTTGGGTATGCCGTATGGCCAGATTGCCTTGGCGGCTGCCATTCCTTCTGTTCTGTTTTACTTTGCGCTTTTTATGCAAATTGACGGTTACGCAGCTCGTCATGGTTTGAAAGGTCTGCCTACCGCTGAGTTGCCATCCTTGAGCAAAACGTTCAAAGAAGGCTGGCAGTACATCATTGTTTTTGTGGTCTTGATCTATTTATTACTAGTCGAGCAGATCGAGTCGCTTGCTCCTTTTTATGCGACTGCTTTGTTACTGGTGATCAACCAATTCAGTCCTAAATATCGGCTTAATTGGCAAAAGCTTGGTCGTTTGTTGACGGGCGTGACTTCTTCGTTAGCAGAACTGGCCGCTTTGCTCGCTGGGGTCGGTTTGATTATTGGTGCCATGTCGGTTACTGGGCTTTCCGGCACTTTGGCTAACGACTTGATTTATCTCGCAGGTAATAACGTTTATGTCTTATTGGTCATGGGCGCAATCACCAGCTTTATTTTTGGCATGGGCATGACGATCACCGCCTGTTATATCTTCCTGGCGATTGTTTTGGCACCTCCATTGATTCAGGCAGGTTTTGATCCCCTGGCCGTACACTTATTCATGATGTACTGGGGGATGGTTTCTTTCATCACGCCACCGGTCTCTTTGGCTTCATTTGTGGCTGCTGGTGTCTCGGGCTCAAGGCCAATTGATGTTGGTTTTCAGTCGATGAGACTCGGCAGCGCCATGTACTTTGTGCCATTTTTCTTTGTGTTGAACCCTGCCTTGATCTTGCAAGGTGATGTGGGCGATGTCTTGGCTGTCATTTTCACAGCCATTGTGGGCATTGCCTTGATTGCGTCTGCCCTTGAGGGCTATTTGGTCAAAGTCGGCACCATGCACACTGGCGTATTAGGTATGTTGGCTCGATTGACTCTCGCCATGGGCGGTCTTGCAATGGCTGTGCCAGGTGGCGGTGACATTGGCTACAGTCATCTTCAGTTGACCATTGCCGGCGTAGTAATCGCGGCCGTTGCGGTGTTGATCGCGAAGTTGGCTCAACGCACTTCGGGCAGAGATACCTCGGTGGCATAAGGGCACCGAGGTATGGTGTAGCGGATTGTCAGTCAGTCAAGAAAAGTCGTGAAACCAGACACAGGCTCTCGCTCACTGATCAACGTATTCTCAACTTTGCTGTGATCGGCGTATCCGAGTGCCAAACAGCACATGACGATTTCGTTGTCTGAAATACCGGTGTGTTTACGGATGATCGGATGAAACCTATTTAGAGCAGCTTGTGGGCATGTGTCGAGTCCACGTCCTCTGGCGGCAATCATTAAATTTTGCAAAAAACACCCAAAGTCTAGCCACGAGCCTTGGTTCATCGTGCGGTCAACGGTAAAAACCATGCCGACAGGCGCATCAAAGAATTTGAAGTTGCGCGCATGTTGTTGCTTCATGCCCGCTTTATCGGTCTTTCCTAGGCCTAATAAGCTGTAGAGGCCGATACCAACTTTGCGTCGACGATCTATATACGGAGACTCCCAAATATCTGGGTAATAGCGGTATTCTTCTGTGAATGTGCTGTCTTGATCAGGGTCTAAGAAAGCATTCACGAGATCATCCGACATGGCGTTAAGTTTTGTGCCAGTGAGCACATAAGCTTTCCATGGCTGTGTGTTTGAGCCTGACGGTGCACGCGAAGCGACAGCGATCATGCGTTCGATGTCCTCGCGCGCCACGGGCGTGGGTAAAAAGGCGCGGATAGAATGTCTTGACGTGATGGCCTCGTCTACGATTCGCTGTTCAGTCGACTCAATCATGGGTTTGCATCTTCCAGTAATTTGGTGGTGTTGTTCACATGGTCGAATATACCGATAAGACGGCGTTGTGTGCGTAGCGTTTTATTCCCGTTTTATTCCTCTAATTAACGCTGCCAAGGAGCCAAGGCTTTGAATCTGTACGCTAATAGGACGACGCCAGTGGCTAACGATCATCGAATACCGATCGTCGTCTTACATGGTCAACCCCCGCAGTGCCGGTTGTTGCAATTGCTCGAGGACTTAAAGCCCAATGAATACTCGGGTTTGGTTGTGATTGCTCCCGTTACGCCGCCAGAGGATTGGCCGGAAACGTTACGGTTGATTCAGACCGCTAGCGATGAGTTTTCGCAAGAAGATGACTGTTTGTGTTGTGCGCTGAATACAGAGGTCAGCGCGGCGTTAAGTCGATTGTTTTTTTCAGTGCTTCGTAAACAAGAGGCGCCAGTTTCGCAAGTTCTTGTGGTGACAGCGAGTGATACGGTGGAACCGATGGCACAAGCCTTAAAACACGCGCCCTTTTTGGGGCAACGGTATCGCTTAGCAAAACGGCAACAATAGGGCGCAAATTCCGTTTGCTGACATTGCATGCTTGATATACACTTAGTTTCAACGAAGTCGCGCTAAATCCCACCCGTCGTTAATCTCCTGGGTGGCGAAAGCTCTAAGATAGTTGCAACACAAGACAAATCAGTACTGTTTTGGCTGATTGCCTTATTGGGTGTCTTTAGGAACCCTCGCCGATTGATTTCACCGTATCACGCGATCAAAGCCTCAAGGCTGAGACGAGAATGCGCTGAAGACTTTCACAAGAGACGAATGAATAGCGAGCTAGGCTCTGACTGCCTCTTCACGTGGTGAGTCACGCCGATTAGCATGTTGGCAATGACTAACCACGTAATCGGATATCTCGCTACATAACCGCTGTAATGCTGGCAATGCTTTAAAGCGCGCCTGAGCGAAATAGCGACAATGAAAAGCAGAAGTGCAGAAGCTCAAAAGTACAGAAGTGAAGAATAAAGGGATAGAAAATAAAAAAGGCCGACTAAAAGTCGGCCTCAAAAAATCTGGTTGCGGGGGCAGGATTTGAACCTACGACCTTCGGGTTATGAGCCCGACGAGCTGCCAGACTGCTCCACCCCGCGTCTGATTCGATCAGTATAGCATCTTGCTGACTGGCCTTCAAATGAGACGACTATTAATAATCAAGATTGCATTTGTTTTGCTGTGGTAATTGGAGGATCATGGAAGATCAACAAGCGATAAGTGATGTCGAAGAGCGCAAAGCGATAAGTGTTGTGGAAGCAGCACTGTTGTGTGCGGACGCACCGATGACGAAGCCGGCATTGCAAAAATTATTCGAGCCACAAGAAGTAAGTGTTGCTCAAATAGAGGCCTGGCTGACAACCATACAAACAACATGGCAAGATCGTGGCCTAGAGCTAGTTGAAATCTCCACGGGCTGGCGATTTCAAAGCAGGGTTGGAATGCAGCGTTATTTGGAGAAACTCAACCCTGAACGAACACCAAAATATTCACGAGCAGTTCTTGAGACACTAGCAATCATTGCTTGGAAGCAACCAGTCACGCGGGCCGATATTGAAGCGATACGAGGTGTCACGGTCTCGTCGCAAATTGTGAAAACTCTTGAAGAAAGAGGCTGGGTGGAAACACTCGGCCACCGCGACGGACCTGGTCGGCCTGCTTTGCTTGGAACAACCAAGCAGTTCTTAAATGATTTGGGTTTGCGTGCGCTTGACGAGTTACCGCCATTGCAACCACTGTCTACTGAGAATCCAGAAATAGGCGGGATACCGGAGGACTTGTTGCCAATGCCTGCAGAATTGCCTGACGCGCAAGGTCAAATAGAGACGGATTCTAGGCCGGATCAACCGTTGACTGAGCAGGCTGTAGCAGAACCAGAGGCAGAAATAGCGTATTCAGAACTAGAAATACAAGCACCAAATCAGGAATCAACGGATTCATCCGAAACGCCGTTGGGGGTGTACTCAGAAAGTTTGGCTCCCAAGCCAAATTCTCACCCTACGCAACACGAACACACATTGGATCAAGACTCAGACACACCGGAGCAAAAGTGACGATCGAGCAACCAGAACAAACCCCAGTGACTGAAAACGCTGAGGCAGTAGATAAGCCGTCCCAAGAGGCAAAGCCGCAAGAGGGCAAAGCAACCAAAGGTAGCCCCAAAAGTAGCGGCGCAAAACCTCGTACCCGTAAATTACGCACGCCCTTTAGACGCCGTCGAGCCGATGAGACAGATGAAGAGGTTGCGGTTGATGCGTCCAAGACGGGCGATGAAACGGCTATTCAGACGAATGCGGTCGAGCCGAACGCAGCCAGTGAAGTACAGCCTGACGATGAACCGCCCGCGCTAGAGTTTCTAGGTAAGGCACCCAAAACGTCACAGCGTCTCGGTAAGTATTTGCAAAGTGACGTGCTAATGCCAAAGCTGCATAAAGTATTGGCAGAGGCGGGCATTGGTTCACGGCGCGAAATGGAAGAGCTGATTATTGCCGGTCGGGTATCAGTCAATGGCGAGCCTGCACACATTGGCCAGCGCGTTGGCGCAAACGATATTGTGCGGGTTAATGGTAAGCCGGTGAATCGCAGCGTTGGTCGTAAACCGCCGCGTGTCATTCTTTATCACAAGCCAGCAGGTGAAATTGTCAGCCATGACGATCCGGGCGGCAGGGCAACGGTCTTTGCTCGTCTACCCAGGCTTAAGGTCGGTAAATGGTTGTCCGTTGGACGCCTTGACTTAAATACAGAAGGATTGCTGATATTTACGACCTCGGGTGACTTAACCAATCGCCTGCTTCATCCTCGTTATGGCAACGAGAGAGAGTATGCGGTGCGTGTGCTCGGCGAAATGACCGATGACATTCAGCAGCGTTTGTTGACTGGCGTGCAATTGGATGACGGCCCTGCTCAGTTTGGCAGTTTGGAGTTTTTGGGTGGTGAGGGCAGCAATCGTTGGTACCGAGTAACCCTTCAAGAAGGTCGAAATCGTGAGGTGAGACGAATTTTTGAAGCGGTGGGTCTGACGGTAAGTCGATTGATTAGGACTCGCTTTGGTGAAATCGTGTTGCCTAATAATTTACGCCGCGGCCGTTGGGAAGAAGTCAACGGCGACCTGGTTAACGCACTGATGGTGCAGGTTGGGTTAATCAAGGACGAGCCCGAGGGTGGCGGGCCAGGCTCTCGAAATCGCTCCCCAAGGCAGCCCATCAGTCATGACAGCGCGATGCCTCCGGGCTACCGGCCCGTTACCCCAAGTGGCTCAGGCCCGAGCGAGCGTCGCAGTCCGTCCGGTCGAGGTGCGTCAGGCCGAATGGGCGCCGGAAAGGGTGCAGCAGGTCGTGGCACCTCTGAACGGGGTGGTCGCGGCAAACCTGGCCGTGCAGGCGCGCGCCCAGGCGCTATCCCTGATCCATTAATGACATCCGTCTCGGCGGTCACAGGTGGAGCGGTTGATGGTCAAACAATGCGGTCATCAGACCCCAATAAGCGCCACAAGCGTCCTTCCTCAAAGGGACCTGGCCGTGGTCCTGCCCGTGCAGGGTCGGGCGGTGAGGCCGCGCCGCGCGATCCAGCGGGTTCCGCTCAAGGACAAAAATCCCGACCAGCAAAAAAAGCGCGTCGCCCCGCAGGTGGTGGTCAGGGTTCTGGAAATAAGCGTTCAGACGACTGGCAACCAAGTGGTGCAGCCGCCCACGAATCGCGTTTAGGCTTCGTTAAGTCCGGACGTCGCTAAGGCTAAGAGCGATGTTACGGCATCGCTCTGGCTGGCTAAAGCGTGTTACATTACTGGGCTTGAATGCTGATCTTGTGTGTTTCTTGGCTTTGGTAATACTCAAACTTGAAACGCCCATGACGTATCAGTCGCCAAATACGAATGGGCTGTTCATCAGCCCTTTTTTTTTGAAGGTATGAAAGACTTAGTCGAACTCACGCGCGAAGCGCTCGCTGGCATGGACCTAGAACTGGTTGACGTTGAACGTGCGCCTATGGGACTTTTGCGAATCACGATCGACCATGCGTCGGGTGTCAATATTGAGCACTGCGAGCAAGTCTCCAAGCAACTCTCAAGAGTATTTGAGGTTGAGGGTATCGATTACCGACGGTTAGAAGTGGGCTCTCCCGGTGTCGACAGACCATTGCGGACTGAGCGCGATTTTGATCGTTTCGTAGGTGAGCGGATCGAAGTAAAGCTTCGCGAAGCCATTGACAATCAAAAAGTCTTTAAGGGCACGCTGCTTGCGGCGACTTCTCCGGATTCGGCGAAGGTAGGTAAGCAGTTTGAGGTTGAGTATGAAGTAAAGAAAGGCGAGCTTTGCCGTGTCACGTTCGCTGTGACGGACGTGGATAAGGCGAAGCTAGATCCGCTACTAGATTTCAAGGGTAGGAAGCGATGAGTCGCGAAATTTTATTATTGGTTGATGCCTTGGCACGCGAAAAAAACGTGAGCCGTGAGGTCGTGTTTGAGGCGCTTGAAGGTGCACTTGCCTCGGCAATGAAAAAGAGATTCCAAGAGGACGCCGATATTCGCGTCAATGTGGATCGTATGTCTGGTGCTCATGAGGGGTTTCGGCGGTGGTTGGTCGTGCCCGATGAGGCAGGCTTACAAGAGCCCGACCGAGAGGAAATGCTTTCAGATGCTCAAGAGTCCATCCCTGACATACAGGCTGGTGAATATATCGAAGAGGCCTTGGAGCCGGTTGAATTTGGCCGTATTGGTGCACAAGCAGCCAAACAGGCGATTCTTCAGAGGATCAGAGATGCGGAAAGAGAGCAGGTACTGAACGACTTTCTAGACCGTGGTGAGACCATCATCTCCGGTACAGTCAAGCGCATGGATAAAGGCGATGCTGTTATCGAGACTGGCAAGCTAGAAGCACGACTGCCTCGCAGTGAAATGATTCCCAAAGAGAATTTACGCATTGGAGATCGCATTCGCGCTTGGGTCTTGCGTGTTGACCGCGCGGCTCGCGGGCAGCAAGTTATTTTGTCTCGGACCTCTCCAGAATTCATCAAACAACTGTTTGAAAATGAAGTGCCTGAGATCGAGCAAGGACTGCTTGAAATCAAAGGCGCTGCACGGGATCCAGGTGTGCGCGCCAAGATTGCAGTCGTTACCTACGATAATCGCATCGACCCCATTGGCACTTGCGTGGGCATGCGGGGATCTCGTGTGACAGCGGTTCGAAACGAGCTCGGCGGCGAGCAAGTAGACATTGTCTTATGGTCCGAAGATCCGGCTCAGTTCGTCATTGGCGCTTTGGCCCCTGCCAACATCGAGTCAATCGTTGTTGACGAAGATCGTCACGCCATGGATGTTGTGGTTGACGGTGAAAATCTGCCTAAGGCGATTGGCTCGCGTGGTCAAAACGTCAGGCTTGCCTCCGATTTAACGAGCTGGCAAATCAATATCATGACGCCTGAGGAAAGTCAGAGTCGTCAG
>JAWOGG010000171.1:0-2942 GCA_046497085.1 Orrella sp. | reverse complement strand
CGCATTTTGCACCAGATGATCTTTTTGACGCCCTAGCGGTCTACCGCCAAAACTTCAAACCGTCTGCCATCTGCCCTGAGCCCTACGCCATGGTATTGGTCAATGTCGTGGCCGCACCAACCGATGAAGAGGCGGCTTTCTTATTTACGACCGTTCAACAGCATTTTGTGCGTATGCGCCGCAACACGCGAGGAAAACTGCCACCACCTATTGAAGACATCAACCACTTTTGGAATGAGCAAGAACGCTACTTTGCGCAGCAAATGCTTGCCTGCTCAGTGGTCGGGTCCGCTCAAACGGTGAGCGAAGGATTTGCCGAGTTGCTGCAAAAGACTCAGGCGCAAGAGTTGATGCTCGCAGGCCAGATCTTTGATCACGACTCGCGGCTCCGTTCTTTCGAGATAGCCGCTCACGCGATGAAAAACCTCACTCAGTCCGCTTTGGTATAGACGTAATCCCTACGCCACGGGTATGCCAAATCAGCTGGGTTGTCTAACTCATCGCCCCGCCCGCTTTGCGGCAGATGTTGGCCAAGAACTTGGTAGAGTGCGATCCAGCCATTTTCAAAGCCGGCGGCACACCCCGCTAGGTACAAGCGGTAAGCGCGTAATGCACGCTCACCCTGCTCACCCCCTAGAATTTGTCGCGCCTCGTCTAGCTTTTGTTCCAACGCATCACTCCAGGCCCATAAGGTCCTGGCGTAATGAGGTCTCAGGTTTTCAGCATCAACTGACTCAAGCCCACCATTGGCCATGTGCGTCATGACATGACCAATATGAGTCAATTCGCCACCGGGAAAAATGTATTTTTCGATAAAGTCGCCCATCCCGTGCCCGAGTTGGGCATTATCAACCCCACCTGCCGTGATGCCGTGATTCATGATCAAGCCGCCAGGTTTCAGAAGCTTCCTCATGCGGGTAAAGTATTCATCAAGCTGTGCCCGGCCAACGTGCTCAAACATACCCACAGAGGCTATTTTGTCGAAGGGGTCCGCAGTGTCGAGCTTTCGGTAATCCAATAAAGACATCGTGACCCGATCGGATAGCCCTTTTTCCTCTATCAAACGGTTAACGTGTGCATGTTGATTTTTTGACAGCGTGATGCCAGTTGCGTTCACCCCATAGTGCTCGGCTGCCCACAGCAAAAGTCCTCCCCAACCGGCTCCGACATCTAAAAAACGATCACCGGGTTGCAACCGCAGTTTCCTGCAGATATGGTCAAGCTTGGCTTCCTGAGCTTGTGCCAGGGTCATGTCTGATTCACGGAAATAGGCACACGAGTACACACTTTTGGGATCTAACCAAAGCGCATAAAAATCATCAGAGAGATCGTAATGGAACTCAATTTGCTTGGCGTCTCGTTCAATCGAATGCCGCCACACTGATATCAAACGCTTAACCAAGGCACTAAATGCGCCTTGTCGAGCGGCCTCGACGGGAGATCCGGGCAACATTGCTGTTGCCGCTGCCATCAGTTCGCGCATGGAGCCCTTGATGTCTATCCGACCTTCGACGTAATCTTCACCAACCTTACCAATATCACCTGCAGCAAGATTTTTTAATGCGGTGTTTGTTTTGGCAACGAATTCGATCTGCGCATTAGGCGGTCCAATCCATTGCCCACCGGGCATTTGAAGACGCACACCAACCGACAATGAACCTAGCTTGTTCTCAACAAGACTTACCAAAGGATTCAAAAGGACCTCCCTGTCAGACTGTTATTGGTTTGTAACAATGGGTAAAATTTATCGGAAAAATACCCACTAGGAAACCCCTGACGCAACCGCTTTTGATGATTTAGCACCCACACTGTAGGGCTGATGACTCATCTTCAAGTAAAATCGAGCTGAGCTCTTGCGGCGATATGCTTTTTTGAGCTACTATCGTGGGTTTGGTGCTGTAAGAGTCTGCTTCGAATGTGATAGCGATGATACGGGGCACTTGTGTTGGCCCAGTAATAGCCATTTGCTTTACGCAGAACTAACTAATTCAGCAGCCTAATTAATCAGCGTAATTAAGCAACCTGAATCAAGATGCCTCGCTGCCGTAAGTTTTAACGGCTAGACATGATTGCATTAAGATTGTCGGCAGTAGGAGAACTCCACAGGAACATACAGTTCCAGTGTCGTTTTGCAGATATGCTCTTGCAAATGATCTTATAAATTTTTGAAAGGTGTAGCCATGGCACGAGTATGCCAAGTAACAGGAAAGGGTCCGATGTCGGGCAACAACGTTTCTCACGCAAACAACAAGACACGGCGTCGTTTTTTACCCAACCTGCAATCGCGTCGGTTTTGGGTTGAGAGCGAAAATCGCTGGGTTCGGTTGCGTGTCAGCGCGAACGCTATCCGCACTATCGACAAAAACGGCATCGACGTGGTGCTTGCCGAAATGCGCGCACGCGGCGAAGCCGCCTAATTACGCTCGTTTTAACGCACCAAGCGATTAGGAAAATTGGAGATTAAAGATGGCCAAAGGCATTCGAGAAAAAATCAAGTTAGAGTCGACCGCAGGTACTGGTCATTTCTACACGACAACAAAAAACAAGCGCAGCACGCCTGACAAAATGTTGATCAAGAAATTCGACCCAGTCGCGCGCAAACACGTTGACTATAAAGAAACAAAACTGAAATAATTTCTTAGGATATTCGAGGGCATTATCAACCGCCTTCGAGTCACCTAACTGTGGCAGAGTCTGAATAACATTTGGACTATTTGTTTTAAAAGCTGAGCCTGCCTTGCGCGCTCAGCTTTTTTTATGGACTAGCCACCACCTATAATGCGATCTAGCCTTAGTGCGTCGGGCTATCACTCAACCCACCTGTGACCCATGACTGTTAAAAACCAATCCATGCAAGAACGTTACGAACCGACCCAAGTAGAGTCCTTCGCTCAGAGAACCTGGAAGGAACAAAATGCATACTTGGTCAGCGAAGACGCAAA
>JAWOGG010000143.1:0-3793 GCA_046497085.1 Orrella sp. | reverse complement strand
ATTCAGTGCTGTCTATGGCACTGGCAGGCCCCTTTGTCTCCGTCGTCCCGCGGAGAGAGGGAGCCTGACGCTGGGCTCAAGACCTGATTCGGGTTACAATTTAATCTTGTGAGAAGTGAGGAAAGTACCTGTATGTTTCGGCAGCGCACCATTAAGAAAGTTGTTAGCACCACTGGCGTGGGATTGCACTCAGGCCAACGGGTAGAGCTAACTTTGCGTCCAGCGCAACCGAACACAGGGATTGTTTTTCACCGCATTGACTTAGACCCCGTCGTTGATTTTCCGGCGTCGGCAGATGGTGTACACGACACACGCATGGCCTCAGTTTTGCAAGTTGGTGGCGCGCGTGTTTCAACCGTTGAGCACTTGATGTCAGCTTTGGCTGGTTTGGGCATCGATAATTTGCACGTCGATTTGTCTGCTGAGGAAGTGCCGATCATGGACGGCAGCGCGGCGACGTTTGTATATCTGTTGCGATCAACCGGCATTGAGTTACAAAATGCCCCCAAGCAATTTTTAAGGGTACTCAAGCCCATCGAGGTTAAGCAGGGTGAGGGTGCCGGTCAAAAATGGGCTCGATTAGAGCCGTATGAAGGGTTCTCTCTTGCCTTTTCAATTGACTTCAAACATCCAGCAATCGACTCGACGGCCGGTTTTGCTGAAGTTGATTTCGCCCATCAGTCATACGTCAAGGAAATCGCTCGTGCACGTACTTTCGGTTTCGTCAACGAAGTCGAGGCTCTGCGCTCGATGGGTTTGGCTCGTGGTGGCAGCCTTGAAAACGCGATTGTGATGGACGAGTATCGCGTCTTGAATCAGGATGGTTTGCGGTACGACGATGAGTTCGTCAAACACAAAATCCTTGATGCGACTGGCGATCTATACTTAATCGGTAAACCATTGATTGCCCGCTATGTGGCAGAAAAATCTGGCCACGCCATCAATAACGAACTGGCCCGCGCTTTGTTGGCGGACCAGAGCGCATGGGAGCTTGTGTCATTTGACTCCCGTGAAACGGCACCAGCCGCATTTCAGCGTGAGTGGCAGCTCGCTTAAAAGAACATAGCTCTGTCGCTAACACTCAAACCATCACTTGATCGCACTTCTACGCCACCCTGCCGTAGCTGGAATCTCACGATTTCGATGGCTCGCGTTTGTGGCGCGACAAAAGCTTTTGGACTGAATCGGCAAGTGGCCCAGCTCGCAAAGAGGTTGCCAATGTTTCGAAATGTGCCAGGTCTGTTTTGTCCAGGGCGCGAGCCTGCTTAGTGGGTTGTGTGGCAAGCTTGGCGCGTGGTTCGGCTGAAACACGAATCCGTATCTCGGCAACTGGCCAGCCATTGGCTTTGAGGTGGTCAACCAAGCGCGATTGGAATTGGCGTAATTTCGAGGCGAGCGCGGTGTTATAGACGGTAAGCGTGAGAGTCTCAGCAGCAATTTCAGAGACGGCAAATCCCTCTCTGAGGTTGGTTGGAAGAGCCAAGCGTAGTGATTGCTCGAGCGCTATCAGTCGCTGGGCTGTCAAAAGCACTGACGCGCTTTTGTTGTCCTCATCCATCCATTGGAGTGCCTGTCGACTACCGGGTGTTTGCATCATTATCTGCTAAGCGTCCAATAAAAGAATAGCGTACAGAAAACCGTGCGTTGTCACAAATCGTAGGAGTTAAAGTGTGTTTGTAAGGTTTCGATGTGGTTTGAGTGTACTCGCAGCATGTATCGCCTTTTTTTCGCTTCAAGCGGGCGTTGTTTCGGCTGTGGCTGCCACCTCAGAGGCTGTGCCGTCGTTGGAGCGCATTGAAATTATTTTAGGACCAGGACGTTTTGACAATGCACTTTTGATGTGGCCCGTGGCGGGGCAGCATCGAATATCATCTCGATTTGGGTACCGCGATCATCCCTTAAAAGGCAAAAAGGTATTGCATAGAGGCCTTGACATAGCGGCTCAGCGTGGCACACCGATCGTTGCCATAGCACCTGGCAGGGTGACGTTTGTTGGAGCTAAACGAGGTTTTGGAAGAATGGTCGAAGTCACCCACGCTGATGGGTGGATCTCTAAATATGCCCATGCCAGCATGACAACCGTCTCGCTGGGTCAAGCGGTACTGGCTGGACAGATGATCGCCAAGGTGGGGTCCTCAGGCCATGCCACAGGTCCGCACCTGCATCTTGAAATCCGGCGAGCCGGCAAACCAATGGATCCTTTGCCGCTCCTACGCCAAAAATTGGTATTGGTCGAGCCGTAATCGTCTCCTGCGGTACACTGTACAACCTGTTTGCGGGCCTTTTGCCGCTACCGCTAGGATCTCATTCGTATGCTTTCTCTGTTTAAAAAAATTATCGGCAGCCGAAACGATCGGTTGCTCAAACAACTTGAACGTGATGTCAAGCGGATCAACGCGCTTGAGCCATCCATGCAAGCGTTGTCCGACGAGGAGTTGCAGGCACTGTCTGCCAAACTGAAGGCGCGTGCGCAGGGCGGGGAGTCGCTAGATGCGCTTCAAGCCGAAGCGTTCGCCTTGGTCCGAGAGTCAAGCCAGCGCGTGTTTGGTATGCGGCACTTCGACGTACAGTTGATTGGCGCCATGGTCTTGCATGCAGGCAAGATCGCCGAAATGCGTACCGGCGAAGGTAAAACCCTGATGGCCACATTAGCGGTTTATCTAAATGCGTTAAGCGGTAGAGGTGTTCATGTGGTTACCGTGAACGACTACCTCGCCAGACGTGACGCCGAGTGGATGGGCAAGTTGTACAACTTTCTCGGTATGAGTGTCGGTGTTGTGGTTCCACAGCAACCTAACGAAGAGAAAAAAGCCGCGTACCAAGCTGACATCACATACGGTACCAATAATGAGTTTGGCTTTGATTATCTACGCGACAACATGGAACACAAGGCCGAAGATAAGCGGCAGCGGTCACTGGTGTTTGCTATTGTCGATGAAGTCGACTCGATCCTAATTGACGAGGCGCGAACCCCGCTTATCATCTCGGGGCAGGCCGAAGATCACACGGCTCAATATCGTGCCATCAATGACGTGCCACCGCTGTTGGTACGGATGGCTAGTGAACCCAAACCTAACGAGCCTGAAGTCGAGGGCGACTTTTGGGTGGACGAAAAGAACCAACAGATTTACCTGTCTGAAGCGGGCCATGAAAACGCCGAGCGCATCATGACAGAGAAGGGGCTATTGCCTGAGGGTGAGTCACTTTACGATGCGCGCAACATAACCTTGATGCACCATTTGATGTGTGCTTTGCGTGCCCATCACTTGTTTTTCCGTGATCAGCAGTATGTTGTGCAAGATGGCGAAGTCGTGATCGTCGACGAATTTACCGGTCGCCTGATGGCCGGTCGGCGCTGGTCCGATGGTCTTCATCAAGCTGTCGAAGCGAAAGAAAACTGCAACATCCAGCTAGAAAACCAAACCCTGGCTTCGATTACATTTCAAAATTATTTCCGGATGTACGAGAAGCTCGGTGGTATGACGGGAACAGCCGACACTGAGGCTTACGAATTTCAAGAGATTTACAGCCTTGAAACGGTAATTGTGCCCACCAATAAGCCGATGATTCGTAAGGATCTGCACGATCAAATCTATAAAACAGATCAAGAAAAATACAAAGCAATCGTCAATGACATTCGAGATTGCCAGCAACGTGGCCAGCCAGTCTTAGTGGGTACCACGAGTGTAGAAAGCTCAGAGCTATTGGCTAATGCTTTGAAAGCAGAGGGTCTGAAGCACGAAGTGCTCAACGCAAAGCAACACGCCCGTGAGGCGCTCATCATTGCCCAAGC